>DASXLU010000521.1:0-9682 GCA_036496065.1 Candidatus Acidiferrum sp. | reverse complement strand
TGGAGCGGGCGATGGGAATCGAACCCATGTCCCCTGCGTCGCGCCAATTCTCCTCGGCGTCGATGCAGTTGGCTGGGTCGGAAGGTTACCACCTCTTACGCTCTGGTTCGAGCCGCTCAAACAGCCTGGCGTTACCATAACAGCTTCAGACCGAGTTGAATCTGGCGGGATGTTGTCGCGGTCGAAGTAATCACGCCGGCCGTCGGTGACGGACCTCCTGTCGCTGCTGCGTATACCACAGGGTTGGGCGTGTTCAGATTCGTGTGATTGAAGATGTTGAAAAATTCGGAACGGAACTGTAGAGCCACGCGCTCGGAGACGCTCCAGCGCTTGGCCAACGCCAGATCGAACTGTTTCAGCGATGGACCCTGCAGAATATTGCGGCCGACGTTTCCATAGGTGCCCGGCAGCGGCTGTATGAATGCCAGCGGGTTGAAATATTGGTTGGGATCGCCGCTAACAATGGAGCCGGTGAACGCTGGATTCCACGACGGGCGAACAGGGTTGCGTGTGTCGCCGTCGTTTGACGGGTTGTAGGACAACTGCGGGGTGAAGGGAAGACCGGATTGCAGAGTCACGATACTGCTTACCTGCCAATCTGCAATCGAGACTTTCTCCCAGGTGTTTCCCGCGTTGCGAGCGAAATGTAAGTCGTAGGAAGCCTGGATTACGCCGGAATGGCGAACGTCGAAAGACGCGCGGCCGTAGTCCGCAAGCGGGTTCAGCGGACTGGCGATGAATGCCGGCGAGTTGGTGGCAACGCTGGTATTCAAATTGTCGCCGTCGTCCAGTGATTTGGAAAAGGTGTAGACGCCCCGGAACTGCAGCCCATTTTTCCAGTGATGATTCAGATCGACTTCCAGCCCGTGGTACGAGCTGATGCCTTCGGAGAACCAATGCGTTGTGTTCCACACCGCGTTGTTTTGCAGCGCGGCACCGGACGGATAGTAGAGCGTTCCCGCAGGGTAGCCCGTCGGGCAGGGAGCAGCCGGGCAGATTGTCGGAGCAGGCAGATTCGCATCCAGGGATAGGAGTTCGTGGTATCCGTGCGAACCCACGTAGCCGACCCCAAGCGTCGTTCCGGTGAAGAGCTGCCTCTCGATCTTCATGCTCCAGGTTTCCACTATCGGAGTCTGAAGATTCGGCTGAACGCCGCTGGGAATTATTTTTGCACCGGAGTAAGTCGCGTCGGGAGAGATGCTCGAGAACGGGATATTTTTCGCGGCATAAACGGTGTTGAACGGCGTCACCTGGTCGAGACGGTAGCTCAGCGCGTCAAGCAGCGCGTAATAGGTGCCGAATCCAGCGCGGATGACGGTCTTTTGCGATCCGAACGGCGACCACGCCACAGCTACGCGAGGGGCCGGAAGAAACGTTGCGTTGTTTTCTACGAACGCCGACCCGCCGATTACCGGATTGGTCAGGATTGTGCCGGTGGCATCGAAGGCGTAGTTGGACGCTCGCCCTTGCGCTTCGTTCCAGCCGTTGGTGAATTCGGCGCGGAATCCCAGCCTGATTTCCAGATTCGGTTTCAATTTGATGGCATCTTGGGCGAAGGCTGCGCCCTCGGTCGTGCGCCAACCAAGCGGGGTAAAGCTCGGCGCGTAGGTGTACGTGCTCACTGTGCCTTGCAGGAAAGTTTGCAGGTTCGTGAAGGAAATCTGACCATATTGATCCTGGACCAGCGAATCGTTCGATTGGATGCGTTGAACCCAGCCGCCGAAGGTGAAGGTGTGCCGGCCCTTGGTGTACGAGAGCTGGTCCGTGCCGGTGAAGAGATTGCGTGCGGCGCGCAAGTTGCTGCCCGCGTTTGTGCCGCCGTTGGTGATTTGCGAAGCGCCGTTCAGAGTGGTGCCACCACCCACGACCACTGCTCCAACCGGCTGATCCGCGTGAACCCATCCGGGTAAATCGGCGGTTGCGTAGCTATCGAAGAAGAAATTGCCGCGCGAGAAACCGAACGTAGCTTTGTTGACCACGTTCGGAGTAAAAATGTGCGTCTCTTCGAGACTCGTTACTTGCGCGCGCAAAGAAATCTTGTCGAAACTGAATGGATTGCTTGTGGGCGTGTTTGCGTAGCTGTCGTCGGCCGTGTAGACGACGCTGAAGGTATCTTTCTCGGAGAAGACCTGGTCGAGTCGTGCGGTGCCGAAGTCCTCGCGCACGTTTTGTTCGGGGCTGCTAAACGCTTTTGCAATGCCGCTGGGCGCGCCGGTGGAGGTTAGGATTTCCGGGCCGTTGGCCACCGGCCACAGCGCTAGAAGCGGTTGAATGCTCGCGACAGCCTTTGCGCGCGATGTCGCGTCCGGCACCAGCGTGACGTCGCTCAAACCCAGGTTCTGCCGATAGCCTTCGTAGTTGCCGAAGAGAAAGGTGCGGTCCTTGCGAATCGGTCCGCCGAGGGAGCCACCAAACACGTTGCGCTGGAAATCGGGAATGTTGCTTTGATCAAAAACATTACGGGCATCCAAGGCGCTGTTGCGGGCGAATTCGTAGATTGAACCGTGCAGTCGGTTTGTGCCGCCCGCAGTAACGATGCTAACCTGCGCGCCGGGCCGCTTGCCGTATTCGGCGCCGTACGCATCCTTGATCACCGCAAATTCGCGGACTGCATCGACACCAAGAAGCTGTCCGCTCACGCCACCTGGCGTGTTGCCGATTTCCGAGGCGCCCGTGTATTCGACTCCGTTCAAAAGAAATAAATTTTCCTGCGGGCGGTGGCCGGAGACGGCGAACATATTCCCCGCCTGCGAGTTCGAGGTCCCTGTTCCTCCAGCGCGTTGCGAGGTGTAGTTCACCGTGCCGGGATTCAACGTAAGGAGCTGATCGTAACTGCGGCCGTTGAGAGGCAAGTCCTTGACCTGGCGTTCGCCCACGAGGCCGGACGTGTCCTCGGTGGTTGCGGAGAGCAACCCGGGATCGGTCGTGACTTCCACGATTTGGTGAACATCGCCAACTTTCAGCGTGAGTTCCAATTCCTCGTGCTGGCCGACAACCAGAGTGATGCCGGTACGCTTTTCCGTCTGGAAACCCGGTTTGTCGGCTGTCAGTTCGTAGCGGCCCACCGGCAAGGCCAACGCACGGAATCGGCCCGCGCTATCGGTCACGAGCTCGCGCTGCGTGCCCGTTTCCAGGCTTTCGACGTGAACCGTGGCGCCACCGATGGCCGCACCCGAGGCGTCCTGAATTGTTCCCGCTAACGAAGGGTCTTCCTGGGCTTGCGCTGGACTTGCGGAGAGCAACGCCGCAGTTGCTCCGAGCGCTAAGAACAGCAAAATATTTGTGAGTGGATACAACTTCGACTTGGTGGTTCGCATTTTCACTTTTTCCTTTGATTCTTGAAATCGAAAGATACTTGCAGCGCGTTTAACGCTTTGAAGCGACGACTGTGTTGGGAACGCCGCGACTCTGCGGCGAAGCTAGAGACAACAGCTTGTCAGGAGGGGGCAACAACAATTCGGAAATCTCTTGAGGGTTTTCATGGCCGCACCACTTCTGCTGTATTCGTCAGCACGTGAGTTGCGGCGGCCGCCTTCTTGACGCCGAGGGTGTGTATGCCGGTCCACACCAATTGCAAGCCGGCGCAGATCGCGATGGCTGCAACCACCGTCTTCAATCTCTTCGCAGGAACCTTCCGCGAAAGGACACAGCCAAGGAGCACGCCGGGAACGCCGCCGAGCAAAAGTTGTGTCAGGACAGGTCCGCTGATGGAGCCGAGGGTCCAATGAATGGCCGCGCCGATCGCGGCTAACACTAGACCGAACAAAACGTCGGTTCCCACGACCTGCGATGGAGGCATTTCCGAATAATTCAGCAACAAAACTGTTCCGAGGGCGCCGGCGCCAGCCGAGGAAAAGCCAGACTCGATACCGATGGGAAAGGCCAGCCACGGCAGCCAACGGGAATTCTTGCGCGCGAAGCCGGGCACTTGAGCGCGTGGGACGAAGCTGACGCTTGAGGAAAGCGTGAGCAGAATTCCCACGACGAGTACGATCAGAGCATTGCCGTTTTGCTTCGCCAAAAATTGCAGCGCTAGCATTCCAATCACCAGGCCGGGCACCGCGCCGAGGACCAGCAAACGAAAATAGCGCGAGTGCACTTGCCGCGTTGCGAGATAGAAAGGCGCCGCCAGCAAGCGCAGTGCGCCGGCGTATACAAACGTTGTTCCGACGGCCTCCGCCGGCGGAAGCCCGAGAATCAGCAACAGTGCGGGAACCGTGAAGCTGCCGCCGCCGATGCCGGTCAGCCCGACAGACACGGCGATAACGAAACCGAGCAGCAGAGCCGTCACGCGGATTTCTCCGAAAAAGTGTGGATGCCGCACTCCAGTTTCTTGCCACCCCAGCGGCCGGAGCGCGGATTGTTCGCATCTTCGGGAATCGCGGTGCACGGCTCGCAGCCGATGCTGAGATATCCGCGGTCGTATTGCGGCAGGTATGGAAGCTTATTCGCCGCGGTATATTCCCAAACTTGTCCCCAGGTCCAATCGGCAAGCGGGCTGACTTTTGTCAGCGTTTTTCCTGCGGGAGTGCGGTGTAGTTCGGCCTTCTTCAGATTCTTGCGTGTCGGAGATTGTTCTCTGCGCAATCCGGTAAACCAGATCTCGTATGGCTCAAGGGAGCGCTGCAGCGGTTCGACTTTTCGCAGCTGGCAGCATTTCGTCGGCTCTTCGCGATACAGAATGCCGAATGTCGCTTCTTGTTGTGCAACGCTCTGCCCGGGAATAGCATTGAACAGATTTAATTTCCATTCACGCGTGATGCGGTCGCGAAATTCGTAGGTCTCCGGGAAGTGGTAGCCGGTTTCCAGGAAAATCACTGGAATGTCCGGCAACCGCTTACGCAGAAGGTACAAGACAATTACGTCTTCGGCCTGAAAACTGCACGTGAAGCACGCGCGCTGGGCGTTCGTTGATTGCAGCATACGCTCGATTGCTTCCGCGGCGCCTAGCGTTTCCAGTTCTTCCCAATTTGCAAGTTCAGGCATGCACGTCCTCCTTCCTTGGCGTCGAATTTGGCTCAAGCCGCAGCGTTCTTGCGGTTGCCAAAATGTCCTGAAAATCGCCGTCGTTTTTCGCGGCGCCAAACTCGAAATAGTTCTGACCTGCCAACTCGCGAAATAGGGCTTTATCTTTAAGCCGAATCGGCTTTTCACTCCAGACCAGAACCAGGAGCCCCAACCTCAAAAGCGTCCCGTAAAATGTTTGTCGCGCTACTGAAGGCACATCGTTGTGATCTACTAGTGTTACCTCGAAGCCGTTGTCATGTAGCAGCCTCTCGAGGCGCGTCGCTTCTTGGTGGTCGAACTTGAGAGAGAAAAGTGCCGCCCGGTGCCCGTGCCGTTGGATTCGCGCCTTCTCGATGTCCACGCGTGAAGAAGTGAATTGTGATTCTCCGACGACCTGGCTTCTCGATGCCGCGTCACTGCTTCGCTGTTGGATGAGGCTTTCACTCACCATCGCCGCGCCGATCGTCGCGTTCGTGACTGGATCGATCAAAATGAAACTGCCCGTGGTGCGATTCAGCCCATACGTATCCAGGAACAACGGCTGAACGGATTCGATCTCTACAAATCCGATGTCGTTCATTGCCAACTCGGTCGTCGCATGGTGCGTAAGGTTGTTGATGTCCACCCGGTAGCGAATCCTGGTGGCACGAGCCTTCACGTAGCGGCCCGCGTGTTTCAGTAGATATATTTTTTCGAGTTGCAACGGTTCCGGATGCAGCCACACCACCATCGCGCCGAAACGCTGCGAAACAACAGGCAACGCTTGCGGAGAAACGAGCATGTCCCCGCGGCTCAAATCAATCTCGTCGGTCAGTTTCAACACGATACTCTCGCCCGCCGCCACTTCCAGCCGGTCGCCTTCGAAGCTGACAATCGAGTGCACCCTTGTCTCGCTGCCCGATGGCAGGGCCGTGACGCGATCGCCTGGACGAATTGCACCGCTGGCGATTCGCCCAGCAAAACCGCGAAAGGTAGCGTCCGGCCGAATCACCGATTGAATAGGAAAGCGCAGCGCATTTCTTTGCGCCGGCGAATCGACCGGCACCTTTTCGAGGTGTTCGAGGAGTGTCGGTCCCGAATACCATGGAGTGAACCGGCTGCGCTCGACGATGTTGTCGCCTTCCAGTGCACTGATGGGGATGCACTCCGAGTGGGTCGTGCCCAGCCGCTGTGTGAGGGCAAGAAAGTCTTCACGCAATCTCAGGAAGACCTTTTCGTCGTAGTCCACCAAATCCATTTTGTTGATCGCGGCGACGAGGTTGGGAATCCCCAACAGGGAAGCGATGTACGCATGTCTGCGGGTTTGCGCCAGAACGCCCTTGGCTGCGTCGAGCAAAATGATGGCGAGGTCCGCGGTCGAAGCACCGGTGGCCATGTTTCGAGTGTATTGCTCGTGGCCCGGAGTATCCGCGATGATGAATTTGCGTCGCGGGGTGCTGAAGTAGCGGTAAGCGACGTCAATCGTGATGCCTTGCTCGCGTTCGGCACGCAAACCGTCGGTCAGCAGCGAAAAATCAATTTCCTTCCCCGAGCGGTTTACCGGACTGCGCTTCACCGAAGCAAGCTGGTCCTCGTAAACGGCCTTGCAGTCGTAGAGCAAACGGCCGATTAGCGTGGATTTTCCGTCATCGACACTTCCTGCCGTCGTAAACCGCAGCAATTCTTTATGCAGTTCCCGATTCAAAAATCCTTCGAGCGTTTCGGGTACTGGGTTTTCGATAAGCGCGGGCATTAGAAATATCCCTCCCGCTTCTTCAACTCCATCGAACCTTCTTCGTCGTGATCGATGGCCCGGTTCTCACGCTCCGAGCGCCGGAAGGAAATCATCTCCTCAATGATTTTCGGCACCGTGTCGGCATCCGACCGGATCGCGCCGGTGCACGGAACGCAACCCAACGATCGCATCCGCACCTTCACGAATTTGGTTGTCTCGCCAGGCAGCAACTGCGCCTTTGAATGAACGACCACCAGCGAGCCGTTGCGTTCTACCACTTCACGCTGGCGCGCGTAGTAAAGCGGCACGATGGGTATTTGTTCCGCGTGAATGTACAACCAGATGTCGAGTTCGGTCCAATTGGACAGCGGGAAAACCCGGATGCTTTCGCCCTTGTTAATCTTCGAATTGAAAATATTCCACAGCTCGGGCCGTTGATTTTTCGGATCCCATTGTCCGTGTTGATCGCGAAAGGAATAGACACGTTCCTTGGCCCGCGATTTTTCCTCGTCGCGGCGCGCCCCGCCAAATGCCGCCGTAAATCCTGCGGCCTCCAGCGCGTCCAGCAGTGCGCGCGTCTTGAGCAGCCCGCAACATTTTTGCGTTCCCAGCACAAATGGATTCACCCCCGCATCCAGCGCTTCGCGGTTTTGGTGAACGATCAGCTCTGCTCCCAATTCTTTCGTATAGGAATCGCGAAATTCGATCATTTCGGGGAATTTGTAGCCTGTGTCGATGTGCAGCAGAGGAAAGGGAATCTTTCCCGGATAAAACGCCTTTTGTGCCAGGCGCAGCATTACGGATGAATCTTTGCCGATGGAATAAAGCATGACTGGGCGCGCAAACTCGGCTGCCGCCTCGCGCAGAATGTAAATGCTCTCGGCCTCGAGAGCGCGCAGGTGGTTCCTTCGAGACCCGACCGGCGGAACGGTCGCTGTGCCCGCGCTTGTTTCCCTCGGTTCAATCACTTGCAACACGGTTCCCGTCGCTTTCCCGCGCACAAAGGCTCATAAAAACAAAAATCCCACCGTCCAGAATTCTGACGGTGGGCCTGAATACGGCTCGATTGGCTATAGTCTTAGCTCACGAGCCTCCACACGCCAGAACGCAGGGTCTGACAACACACACAACAACAGTGTTGCGAAACCGTTCGGTTCAGCGTGAAGCTCGTTGGCATGACGGAACTATAGACGTAGGGCATTCCCGATACAAATCACTTCTTTCGATACAAGGCTGCAGCATTTTCAATGGTCGCGTAAGTCTCCTCAGAAACATGCGGCGGCCGGGATCTGAATCCGCTGCGCACGACCGTGTTTTCTGTTGACATACAAAATTCTCGTCTCTTTAAATGAATCGAAAACAAGGAGTTGGAAAGTAAGGCCAACTGTATCAACAGGATTTTTGGAGCGGGCGATGGGAATCGAACCCACGTCCGAAGTTCGGGAACAAGTCTATATGCTCTAATAGCCAGACTGCTGCGCACTTACGCCGGCACTGGCGAAAGGAACTCGAATGAGCGAACGGTGCGATCCGGGCCGTGAATATTCAGCAATCGCTCTGAACCCCGGCACGAAGAAGGGTCTACGAGGAGAAACGGTCAGCAGAGAGCGGAAGCTTAGTGCCTGTTATGTTCGTTCTGAAGGTCTTTGAGTCGATTCACGTCATCGTTCAACACTGCCCGGTCACGCTCCGATAATCTGTCATCCTCGGCGGACTTTCGGAGTGAATCGATGACATCGTTCACATGACCGTTATCCCACTCACCGTGCTCAAGCTTCGCTTGCAAGTCGGTTAGTTCTTGCTTGGTTCTGTCGAGACGTGCACGTTCCTTGTCGGCTGCGTGGCGAGCACTCCAGACATGGTCCAAATCCGTCCTTATCTCTGCGAACACCCGAGACCGCCACTGATCTCCGTGGTAGCGGGCGTCACGGTCGTGATACCAGTCTTGCGCGGCCGTACTCAATCCAAGGCACATCATGGCGATCGCCGCTGCTGTAATAACCCGCTTCATGATGTCAACTCCTTGTGTAAATTTGTCTCGAAGGCAGCGACAGAGTAAAGCTCAAACTGGAGTGGGGACAATACTAAGTTCACTGTAAACGCTCTCAAGAAGCTCCGGGTACAATGCGCTCATCGGCCGGTAAAAGGCGCTCGCTTCATGGAAATCTATCAGGATCTGAGGTGAGCACTCGGTCCGCACTGCGCTGTCAGTTTTGTCAGACGCTATTTGAACTCGCGACCCCTAATATATCCACAAAGACCTTGTAATCACCATTGCGATTTCGATCTTGTCAGGGCCAGTAGCCTCCGGGAGAAACGGACTTGAGAACAAAATCCTTGGCGGTGTTGGGATTTTTACTGTGCGTGGTGACAGTTGCCGATGCTGGACCAAAACTTGATATCAGCTGGAAGAACCCCAACTACAACGGCGGTAAGTTCAAAAACATTTTAGTGCTGGCGCTGAACGGCCAAGCAGCCAATCGCGCCGAGTTTGAAGATGAGTCGGTCGCTGCCATTGCACGTCCTTCCGCGCCCGCCTCGCCAAGCTACGAATTTATCGCTCGTCCGAATACCACAGCCATCGATAAAAAGGATTTGCGCGAATTGGTCCGCGAACAAAACTTTGATGCGATCGTTGTCGCATTTCTGACCAAGCCAAGCACAAAAACCACCTACGTCGAAGGTGAGTTGTGGGCCCCTTCCCCTACTACGGCACATTTTATGGCTTCTATGATGTCATGGCTCCGGTGATTTACACGCCTGGATATATATAGACTGAAAAGGAAGCACAGATGGAACTGAATTCTTTGGGCCACGTACTACACCAACATCAAGGCCAATAATGACGTTGTGATTCACGACGGAGGCAAGCTGGCCTGGGCCATGCGCAAGGACAGTCCGAAGTTGATGGCCGCCGTCAATCAATTTGTCGCCACGCACAAGCAAGGAACTGAGTTTGGC
>DASXLU010000520.1:0-3241 GCA_036496065.1 Candidatus Acidiferrum sp. | reverse complement strand
GAGGAGACCTCGCGGACCGGCCTTCCAATCATGCGACCGCTTTTCCTTGAATTCCCCAATGCAACCACTGACGGTCATCCGATCGATCTCGACTCCGGCAACGAGTTCCTCTTTGGTCCGCGCCTGCTCATAGCGCCGTCGCCTTCACCGGAAGAGCTTGGCCAATATGAGGTCAATCTGCCGCCGGGCGTCTGGTTCGACTACTGGACCGGCGAGCGTCTCGACCGCCGCGCTCAGACCGCGGCACGTGATCTTGAGCAACGCGATGCAAAGCAGCCGAACAAGCCTCTGCTGATCAGCCCCAAGTTGGCGGAGTTGCCTGTCTATGTTCGAGAGGGCAGCATTCTACCGATGGCCCCGCTCACTCAGAGCACAGACGAAACACCGGCGGGACCTCTTACCCTGCGCATCTATGTTGGCGGAAACTGCAGCGGCGAGCTCTACCAGGACGATGGCAAGAGCTTTGCCTTCCGCTCCGGGCAATTCCTGCGCCGCCATTTCTCCTGCGAATTAGGACAAAACGGCTCGCTCACTGTTCATCTTGGCGCTCGCGAGGGCTCCTTCGCTCCGTGGTGGAAACAGGTACGGCTCGAAACCTTCGGCTGGACTCCGCAAACCAAACAAGTAACATCTGCTTCGGGAAACTACACGCTCGAACAGTCGGGCAATGTGTGGATCACAACCATTCCAGAGTCATCGTCTGCTACGGACCTGATTCTCCAGTAAATTCTGCCGCTCCCGAGCGGCAGCCCATAGGCGATGCGCAGGTCTTATCGCTCGCGCTTCCCTTCCCGCTGGCAGGCAATTTCGGTTCGTCTCGTTAGGTCTGCAGCCGCCGAGACGATACAATCTTTCCACCTTATACGCAGGTGAATTCATCGCAAGCCGACGGCAGCGGCGGCGGAAACGACGAACTAAGCATGGCATTTGTAACTGGGGAAGATACAAAGATCGAGCGAGAAGCGAAGGGTTGGAAATTCGCAGTCGGCTCAGGAATTCTGGGTTGGGTGCTGGATGCGTTCGACTTCTTTGTCGTGGTGTTTTTATTCGACACGCTAGCGGAGCACTTCCACGTCTCCAAAGCGTCGGTGGTCTACACACTGACCCTGACGCTCGCGATGCGGCCATTGGGTGCATTATTCTTTGGCGCTCTCGCAGACAGATTCGGGCGCAGGCGTCCGCTTATCTTCTGCGTTCTGTACTTCTCTACGCTCACCGTATTGACTGGACTTGCCCCAAACTACATGTTCTTTGTGATCTGTCGCGCGCTGTACGGTATCGGCATGGGGGGATATTGGGGCATTGGTGCTTCGTATGCCATGGAGATGTCGCCGCGACGGTTTCGTGGGGTGCTCTCCGGCATGATGCAAGCAGGTTATCCGATGGGCTACCTGCTCGCGGCAGTCGCGATGCAGACTCTTACGCCGGCGTTTGGCTGGAAGTCGGTCTTCTTTGTGGGTGCGCCTGTGGCAGTGCTAATCGTGGCACTCACCCTGTTTGCGCCGGAGTCCGAAGCCTGGAAACAACATAGGCCCGCGTCCATGCAACATATCTTCCGATCACTCGCCCATCACAAAGGGATGTTTTTCTACCTGTTGCTGATGATGAGCGTGATGTTATGCCTTTCGCACGGCACCCAGGACCTGTATCCGGATTTTCTGAAATCGATCCCGCGAATCGCAGCAAAGACCATCTTCGGAATGAAGACGTTGTATGGAATACCCATTCTCTACAACATCGGAGCAATCGTTGGCGCGCTGATTTTCGGTCATCTTTCCCAAAAAGTTGGACGACGGTACGCTATCATGCTGGCGCTCTTGATTTCGCTGGTATCAATTCCGGCGTGGGCGTTTGGAACATCGCTCGGCGTGCTGGTTGTGGGATCGTACTTGATGCAAACCGGAGTGCAGGGCGCATTCGGTGTTATTCCAGCGCACTTGAATGAGCTTTCACCCGATGCGGTGCGTAGTCTGTTCCCGGGTTTTGTGTATCAACTCGGCGTGCTGATTGCCTCGCCAGCCACGGCAATAGAGTTCGTGTTGCGCGACCACTTTGGATATCCGTGGGCGTTGACGATGTTTGAGGCGACGGTCATCATTCTGATGATCGTTATCTTCTGGTTTGGACCTGAGGCGCGCGATCGCAGCTTCCTGCGGGAGCCAGAGAAAAAGTCCACATCGGCCTAGGCCCAGTCAGCCCCTAATCTGCGAGAACGTGGAAACTGTCCCGCCAAGCTGAGGAGAAGTGAATGAGTGAGAAGCGCATTGGCATCATCATGAACGGCGTCACCGGTCGCATGGGGCTCAACCAGCACCTGCTTCGCTCGGTTCTAGCAATTCGGAGCCAAGGCGGTGTCGCGCTGGCTGACGGGTCCCGTCTGGTCCCTGATCCGATCCTGGTGGGGCGCAACGCCGGCAAGCTGGAACAAATCGCCAGGGAGCATGGCGTTGCGCGCTGGAGTACAGATCTGCACGAGGCACTTGCAAATCCTGACGACTCGCTCTACTTCGACGCACAGCTTACCACCTTACGCGCTCCCAGTGTAGAGGCGGCGATCGCCGCTAGTAAGCATGTCTATTGCGAAAAGCCGCTTGCCATTGACTCCTCTGAAGCGATTCGGCTGGCAGCACAGGCAAAGGCGGCAGGCGTGAAGCACGGGGTCGTGCAAGACAAGCTCTTTCTGCCTGGTATGCGGAAGCTGAAACGCCTGGTGGATAGCGGCTTCTTTGGAAGGATTTTTTCTGTGCGCGGCGAGTTCGGCTATTGGGTCTTCGAGGGAGACTGGCAACCTGCACAGCGGCCCTCATGGAACTACCGAAAGGAAGACGACGGCGGCATCATTCTCGACATGTTTTGCCACTGGCGCTATGTCCTTGACCACACCTTCGGCCGAGTGCGCGCGGTGCAGTGTCTTGGTACCACGACAATCCCCGAGCGAGTGGATGAACAGGGAAAGCGTTACCATTGCACGGCGGACGACACGGCTTATGGCACATTTGAACTCGATGGCGGTATCATCGTGCAGATCAACTCCTCGTGGTCGTTTCGCGTCTATCGCGATGAACTCTTCAGTCTGCAAGTTGACGGCACCCTGGGCAGTGCCGTAGCCGGGCTGCGAGAATGCCGAACCCAGCATCGAGTGAATACGCCGCGACCAGTCTGGAACCCGGATATCGAAAACCCGTTCCAATTTCGCGAACACTGGCAGGAGGTTCCAGATAATCAGACGTTTGACAACGGC
>DASXLU010000519.1:0-4517 GCA_036496065.1 Candidatus Acidiferrum sp. | reverse complement strand
TATCGTTGGCTTTCCCGGTGAAACGGACGCGGACTATGAGGAACTCTACGGCTTTGTGAAGGCAGCCAAGCTGGACTGGATGGGCGTGTTCGAATATTCGGATGTCGACAACGCGGCGAGTTTCCCGCTCGACGGCAAGGTCGATGCCGAAACCATCGCCGATCGGCGCAACCGCCTGATGGCCCTGCAAAAGAAAATATCGCGAGAAAAGCTGCGCCCACTAAAGGGTCAGACGGTAACGGCTTTGCTGGAAGGCCCGTCAAAGGACAATCCCTTGGTCTGGGAAGCGCGTTTGCAATCCATGGCTCCCGACATTGACGGGAAGCTCTATCTAACAGATGTGGAACTGCCTTCGGGGCAAATTGCCGCAGCCGGGGATATCGCTTTGGTCGAAATAAACAAGACTGATGCGTACGACCTCATCGGGCGCGTCGTCGAAATTGTTAAGACTTCGCCCGCATCGGCGGACGCGTTCGAAATCCCTGTACCGCTAGCGGCCGAAAAGCTCACGCGCATTTCTACCGGCGCCGCACTTCGCGTTTTAGGCTAGAGTAGAATTTCTTTCCGAGGCAATCCCCAGACTTGTCCCGGCTCCCAGCAGAGTGGTAAAACTCTGTCTTTGCCATGAAACACATTTGCCCAATCTGCAAGAGACCTACCGACTCCGATCGGAACGCCGAGTTTCCGTTCTGCAGCGAACGCTGCCGTCTGCTGGATCTTGGCGCGTGGGCCTCGGAGAAGTACGTGGTGTCCGATCCGATTTTCGACGAAGAAGACGTTCCGGAAGCGGATCGCCGGATTCCTCACGAGGACACAGACAAAAACGATGACACCATCCACTGAGCCGGTGGCGGCGGGTTCGCTGACGACTGCGGCCAAACCTCGCTTGGCCTATGCGATCGCTACGGTGCTTGGAGTTGGTTACCTCAAGCCCGCGCCGGGCACTTGGGGTTCACTCGTGGGTCTGATCCTTGCGATCGTGTCGCACCCGCTGACTTGGTTCTTGTTCATTTCGGGCGCAGTGCAATTCACGTTCGGCGAGCAATCTCGTCTCTTCACCAACCCCTACGGCGTGGCATTGCTGCTTATCCCTTCGGTTGCCATCTGGATCATCGTCGCTATCGTAGGAATGCACGCCAGCGATACCGTCGCTCGCTACTCGGGCATCAAGGATCCTCAGTTTGTGGTTATCGACGAAGTTTCCGGCGTGCATCTCTCGCTAATTCTGGGCCTCGCCC
The DNA here is from genome assembly GCA_036496065.1 of Candidatus Acidiferrum sp. Taxonomy (GTDB): domain Bacteria; phylum Acidobacteriota; class Terriglobia; order Acidiferrales; family UBA7541; genus Acidiferrum. The sequence continues at coordinate 3,279 of DASXLU010000519.1, read as the reverse complement.
CGGTTACAGCTCCCGCAACCCTGCTCCATTCCGTCGACGCCAACACTTTTGCGCTCTACACCGGCATGAGCCTGCTTAATTGGAAGTATTTGCTGGCCGCGTTTCTACTGTTCCGTTTTTTCGACATACTCAAGCCCTTCCCTTGCCGGCGCCTCGAGAAGCTTCCAGGCGGCTGGGGCGTCATGGCTGACGACTGGATGGCGGGTGTGTATGCTGCCATTTGTTTGCGTCTCGCGTTACACTTTTACTTGCTATGAAATTCGGGCTCGGCTCTACCACCGAAAAGAACGGCATCCCGCACATTGACCGCGTCATCCCGGCAGCGGCCCTTCCCGGCGGAGAAATGACCATCCATGGAAGCGGCTTCACTACGCGCCACGGTGCCCGTCCCACTGTGCGTTTCGGCGAATCCGAAGGCGCCTTATCGCTGGCAAGCAATAACCGAATCATTGCGCGTGTGCCGGAAAACGCTACTGGAAACACGGTGCAGATTGCAGCAGGGCAAAGCGAAAGCCAGCCCTTCCCAGTCTCGGTTGGATTCCAGATTGCCGACAACCTGCATCCCATCGCCAATCCCGCTGTCGATGCGCAAGGAAACATTTACGTAACGTTCAGCGGCCCACGCGGCCAGCGTGTTCCGGTGTCGCTCTATAAGATCACACCGAGCTACAGCGTGAAGCCGTACGTCACCTCGCTGATTAATCCTTCGGGGCTTGCTGTGGGACCGGACGGCGATCTTTTCGTGTCGTGTCGTCATGACGGCACGATTCATCGCGTTTCTACTGATGGTCAGTCCGAACAGTGGATCGAGGGGATGGGGATTGCTACCGGCTTGGCGTTCGATCGCATTGGCAATCTGTTTGTCGGCGATCGCAGCGGCACAATTTTCAAGATCAGTCCCGAGCGCGAGATTTTCGTTTTTGCCACCTTGGAGCCTTCCGTAGCGGCCTATCACCTGGCGTTTCATCCCAGCGGCGAACTGTATGTGGCCGGCCCGACGACTTCGAGTTACGACCGCGTTTATCGCATCACGCAAGGCGGCGAAGTGAATGTTTTCTACCGCGGGCTTGGCAGACCGCAAGGCATGGCTTTCGACCGCGATGCGAATCTTTATATCGCGGCATCTTTCGGCGGACGTCGCGGAATCGTCCGCATCTCACCGCAAGGCCACGCCGAGCATGTGCTCAGCGGCTCGGGCATGGTTGGACTTGCGCTTTTGCCGGCCGGCCGGTCTATTCTCGCCACCAACAACGCTCTGTTCAGCTTAGATTGGAACGTTCGTGGACTTCCGCTTATCGGCTAAATTCAGGCCGAGTCTGATTTGCCTCGCTTAGAGCGAATGTCTTCGTAAGCTACAATATTCTCTGCCATGAAAGCAGAAATCATAGCCGTTGGTTCGGAACTGCTTACGCCGGATCGCCTGGACACCAATTCCCTTTTCCTCACCGAAGAGTTGAACAAGCTGGGCATTGAGGTTTTGCGGAAGACCATAGTCGGCGACAATCGCGAACTTCTCGCTGCCGCATTTCAAGATGCCTTGCGTCGTGTTCCAGTGGTGATCTCCAGCGGTGGCCTCGGACCCACCGAAGACGACCTCACGCGCGAGACGGTGGCCGAGTTGTTGGGTAGAAAGTTGCGCCGCAACGACGATGTGGTCCGCGCCATCGAAGCGCGTTTCCGTAGCTTCAAGCGCGAAATGCCTGAACTGAACCTTCGCCAGGCTATGGTTCCCGAAGGTGCCGAAGTTCTGGAAAATCCGCGCGGCACTGCGCCCGGCCTTTGGCTTGAAGATCGCGACCGCATGATTGCGCTGCTGCCGGGCCCGCCCCGCGAATTGAAGCCGCTCTTTATCGAACAGGTGCTTCCGCGGCTGCAACAGCGAGTTTCTGGCGTGCGCATGTATCACCGCGAGCTTCGTGTCACCGGCCTGGGTGAATCGCACGTCGAGGAGCGAATTCGCCCGATCTACACGCGATACAAGGACGTGAACACCACCATTCTTGCCACTCCGGGTGAAATTCAGGTTCATCTCCGTAGGTGGACGGAAGACGCAGTGCAGGCGAACGCCATTCTTGACGAAATGATCCGCAGTTTTGAGCTGGCCCTCGGTGACCGCATTTTTGCACATTCCGCGGTTTCTCTCGAAGAGGTCGTCGCCGAATTACTGGCCACGAATCGGGCAACGATTGCAACAGCGGAAAGTTGTACAGGCGGCTTGCTTGCCGAACGATTGACTCGCATTCCCGGCAGTTCCAGCTATTTCCTGGGTGGCGCAGTCTGCTACAGCAACGAACTGAAGACTGCGTGGGCCGACGTACCGCCGGACGTAATCGCCACCAAGGGAGCCGTTAGCAGCGAAGTGGCCATCGCGTTGGCAGAAGGCATTCGCCGCCGAGTTGGCAGCACCTTTGGCGTGGGCATCACGGGCGTTGCCGGCCCTGGCGGTGGCAGCGAAGAAAAGCCAGTTGGCACCGTACACATTGCGTTGGCGTTTCCAGGAGGCGTGAAGGAGCGCGCCGTCCATCTTCCTGGCGATCGCGAGATGATCCGCTTCCACGCGTCCCAGGTAGCGCTGGATATTGTCCGGCTGCATTTTCTTTACAACGCCAATCCGCAACCACGCCGCGTCAGCGGAAGTTGATTTCATTCTTCCCGTGCGTCTCTTCGTCGCCATCGAAATTCCCGCCGATATTCGCGAACGGTTTGCGAATTTCCTGAGCGAGCTGCGTGCAATTGCACCAAAGGCGAAGTGGGTGCGCCCGGAAAATCTTCACGTCACCCTAAAATTTCTCGGGCATACGGAGCCTAGCAAACTTGCGGCCATCAAGGACGCGCTGGCGAACGTGCGTTCACCGCAAGCTGTCGCGCTGGATTTTCGCGGCCTTGGATTCTTCCCCAACGAAAGGCGACCGCGGGTTTTCTGGGCCGGCATGCAATCCTCTTCGAACCTGGCAACGTTGGCTTCCGGTGCGGATAGAGCGGTACATGAACTCGGGTTTCCGCTGGAAGAGCGCGCATTCACGCCGCACCTTACACTCGCGCGCTGTGATCCTCCAAAATTACCGGCAAATCTTCTCGAATTTGCACGCGTACACGCCGGCCGCAATTTTGGTTCATTCGCGGCGCAAGAGTTTCACTTGATCGAAAGCAAACTCAAACCTACCGGGGCGGAGTACACTAAACTTCATTCGTTCCTCTTTTCTACGGAGGCCTAGTTCGCAATGTCTGGAGTACTGCCCACAGGTGTCCTGCTGATTGTTGGCGGATATCTACTGGGGT
>DASXLU010000518.1:0-5705 GCA_036496065.1 Candidatus Acidiferrum sp. | reverse complement strand
CAGAATATGCGGCCCAGGCTAAACAAATTCGCTATCGCGGTGCTGGCACTGATAGGTGGTGTGGTGCTGCCGTCGTGTGGCTGGGGACAACAGAAGCAGAATCCGCATCCAGACCGGCCGCCAGCGCGACAATCACAACCGCAGCCACAGCCGCACGCTGCGCAGCCGCATCCCCAGAATCCTGCTGCGAATCGGCCACCGGTAAATAATCCAAACGCCGGGAAGCCGCAGGGGCCGGTTCAGAACAATCTCAATAATCAGAATGGCGTGCGCAACGGCACCGGCGCGGTTTTTTCACCAAGGCAACAATTGGGTGTGGGAGCGGCGCGTCCCTGGGTCGACCGGATGAGAGAGCTTTCGCCACAACAGCGCGATCGCGTGATGCAGAATAGCCACGCGTTCCAGAACCTTTCGCCGGATAAGCAGAGCAAGATTCGCCAGCAGTTCAGTCAGTGGGACCGGATGACGCCGCAGCAGCAATCGAGCTTGCGGCAAAATGAAGATACGTGGCGGCGGTTAACGCCCGACCAGCGCGATCACATCAAGAATGATGTCTTGCCTCGTTGGAGGCAAATGCCTTGGGACCGCCAACAGATGATGAAGCAGAAGCTCGGCGTGTTGCAGAACATGCCTGAATCTGCGCGCAACCAGCGACTCAACGATCCCAACTTCACTCGCGGGATGAGCGACGAGGAGAGGTCCACGCTGCATGACTTGAGTCACCTGCATGTAGGTGGCGCCCCCGACGTTCCAGGCGAGCAGTAAGCCCGAGCCGAACTCACAACTCAGTTCAAGAACTAAATTCATCTCGAAGGTCCTCTGCTCCTAAGACGACTCCGCACAGAATTAAAACCACGGTTGGGATAGCGCTGAACAAAGTACAAGAGCACAGTCAGGAGTGACTGTGCCACGACTTGGGATGACGATAGACCCTGCCTGTCAGCGCGGCGATAATAGATGAAGAGCGACGACAGAGTAACAAGCGGCGCTCGAACGCATCGAATGGTGGGGAGACTCCAATTCCAGCGTTGCCCGCAAGATTTCGCGCACTCAAGCATCGAAATTTTCAGCTATTCACCATTGGACAATTAATTTCGCTGATTGGCACGTGGATGCAAACCACCGCGCAGCAGTGGCTCGTCTACAAGCTGACGGGTTCGGTGGCATCGCTGGGCTTGTTTGCATTTGCCAACCAGGTGCCGATGCTGCTGCTGGCGTGGATGGGCGGATATGTGGGCGATCGCTATAACCGGCACCGCGGCGTGATCATCACGCAGTCGTGTTCAATGGTGCTGGCCTTTGTGCTTGCCGCGCTGACGCTGACCCATATGATTCGCGAGTGGCACCTGATATTGGTCGCCTTCCTGGTGGGGATCGTGAATGCGTTCGATGTGCCGATTCGGCAGGCGTTTTTCGTGCACATGGTGGGCAAGGAAGATTTGCCCAACGCCATCGCGCTGAACTCTTCAATCTTTAATGGAGCGCGGGTCGTTGGCCCGGCGATTGCGGGATTTGCGATTGTGCTGGTCGGCGAAGGCTGGTGCTTCTTTCTGAATGGACTGAGCTTCATCGCGGTGCTGGTGGCGCTGTACATGATGCGCATCGAGCGCACGAAATCGAAACCGAAAGACGAATCGCCGCTGCGCAGTTTTGTGCAGGGCTTTCACTTTGCCATGAAGGATGTGCCAATACGATCGGCGTTGCTGATGCTGTGCATGCTGAGTCTTTTTGGGCTGCAGTATTCGGTGTTCCTGCCGATTTATGCGCACGACATTTTGCATGGCGGCGCAAAAGCGTTGGGCTTGCTGATGAGCGCGGCGGGAGTGGGTGCGGTTCTCGGCGCGCTGCAATTTGCGGCACGTACTCACTACAAAGGATTGTCGAAGTGGATTGCGGCCACATGCACGATTTGTGCGATTGGGTTGATAGTGATGTCGCAGGCGCGGTCGTTCTGGTTGTGCGCGACGGTGCTGTTCGTGGTGGGATTCGCGGCGACTTCGCAAATGGCGGCGACCAATACGATCATCCAAGAGCGCGTGCCGGAAGAATTGCGCAGCCGGTTGATGGCGGTGTACGCGACGATGTTCATGGGTGTGCAGCCGATCGGGGCGTTGCTCGCGGGCGGCGTCGCGAAACGAATCGGGACACCGGACGCGGTGCTGCTGCTGGGAAGCATCGTGCTGGTGGGATGCGTTTACTTTATTTGGTGGGTGGTTGCGCGACTGAGACTGGCGGATCGGGAGGCTGTGGCTACTGGAGCTATTGAGGGCTGACTAGAGTAGGGGAAGAAAAAGATAACGCGGAGGCGCAGAGTGCGCAGAGAGAAGCGCGCAGAGAATTAGGTTGGATTTGGGCGGTAGAGCCAGGGGATTTTGGGCGCGGATGGTGAGTGATCGATCGCGGAATGCGTGGTGGCGTTTACGGCGGCTAGGATGGCATCGACTTTAGGCCGCGTTGGGGCTAGCGAGCAGACCGGATCGGTGGCGGTGGCGTCTCCGGCGAGTAACAAAGCTTGGCAGCGGCAGCCGCCGTAATCGAGATGGCGTCGATCGCAGGATTTGCAGGGCTCTTGCATCCAGGCTTCGCCGCGAAAGGCTTGGAACGCGGCGGAATTGTGCCAGATTTCCGCGAGAGATTTTTCTTTTACGTTTTCGAATTGCAAGCCGGGGATTACGTTGGCGGCATGGCAGGGAAGTGTGGTGCCGTCGGGCGTAACGAGCATGAGCTTGCGCCCCCAGCCGCCTACACAAGGTTTCGGATAGCGAGCATAGTAATCCGGGACGACGAAGACTACGCGAGTTGTACCCTTGAGGCGCTCTTCGGCTTTTTTCAAAACGTCCACGCAATAATCGAGTTGCTCGCGCGTCGGTAGCAGGTTGTCGCGATTGGCGAGCGCGTAACCGTAATACTGCACGCTGGCAAATTCCACGCACCCGGGCTTGCGAGTATCGACGATCGCCAGCATTTCTTCGAGCTGATCAATGTTTTGGCGGTGAATTACGAAGTTGAGCGTGACGCCGATGCGATGTTGTTTCAGCCATTGCAGGACGCGAAGTTTGTGGGCGTGCGTGCGCGTTCCGGAAATATCGGCGGCGGTATCTTCGCGTGCGGCCTGGAAGCTGAGTTGGAAGTGATCCAGACCGGCTGCGACTAGTGCGGCTAGTTTCGCTTCGTCCAAAGGGAGGCCGCTGGTGATCAGGCTGACGTAGAGTCCTGCTGTGCGGGCGGCGCGGACCAGTTCTACGATGTCGGGTCGGGCTAAGGGTTCGCCGCCGGTGAAGTCGGCTTGCAGGATGCCAAGGGCTGAGGCTTGCTGGAAAACGCGGGTCCAGATTTCCGTGGAAAGCTCAGTGGTACGCGCGGTGAGTTCAAGGGGATTGGAGCAGTACACGCAGTGTAGTGGGCAGCGATGGGTGAGTTCGGCGACGAGAGCGAGCGGTGTGGATGTGGTGGTCATAGTCCCAAAATCAAAATACTGCGAGCAAAAGCAGATTCCTCGCTTCGCTCGGAATGACAAATGTATTGTTCCGTCATTTCGAGCGGAGTCTTCGGAGCGAGAAATCGCTCTTCGATTTCTCCGCGGGCATTAGTAATCGATGGCCCGCTGGTCATGCAGCAGCGTCAAATATCCAAGCAGGTCATCGGTAATTCGCTGCGGCTCCGCCTTGGGGTAAAGCTTGTGCAGGTCCTCGGCGATTTGCTGCACGGTGTGCTTTCCGTCGCAGCGCTGCACGATTTCGAGGCTCGGGCCGTTCAAGCGCAAGGCGCGTTCCGGCATCAGTAGCATGCGCTGCTGCTGGTTCGATTCGTTGAGGCGAACGCCGGGAGCCAGGCATGGCGTGCTCGTAAGTTCAGGCTTCATCAAAGTCCTTCGCAGGCTGGAAGGCGCCGGGGGGCGGCCAGCCGGGATTCACGTAGGAAAAATACAGCGCGTCTAGTTGCGCCCAAAGAATATCGCACTTGGCGCGAAGAGCGGCGTGTGCCATTACCTGCTGCTCGCGGGTGTGAGCATGCTGGACGCAATATGCCAGCGCAAATTGCGAGTCTTCGGGCGCTTGCGTCAGGCGCCCTTGAAAATAAGTCAGGCCAGGAACGAGCCACGGATAGTGCTCGCGCATGCGATCCAGGCGCAGCGCGATGAGTTGATGCGAGAAAAGTTCGGTAAGCGAAGAAGCGACCGCTTCGAGTAGCGAGCGCGTGGAAACCAGATGGACGTAGGCTTGTACCGCAAAGCGCGTGGCCGGAAGAATGCCGTCGCCGCGGATTGCTTGTTCGCGCGAGAGGCCGGTAGCTTCCACAAGCTTCAGCCATTTCTCGATGCCGCCAGGTTTTGTGCCATCGCCATCATGATCGAGAATGCGTTTTCGCCAGGCGAGACGAAATGCGGGATCTTCGCTGCGCGCCAAGATGGCCGCATCCTTGATGGGAATGTGCTCTTGGTAGTAGTAGCGATTCAGGGCCCAGGCTTGCAGTTGGCTGCGGGTGAGCTTGCCTTCGTGCATCAGCAAATGAAACGGGTGGCGGTGGTGGTAGCGTTCGGCGCCGATGGCATGGAATCCGGCGATGAACTCGGCTTCGCTCAGGGGCGCTTCGCCGGTGGGAGCAGTCGTCATAGGTCGATGGTAAGGCCATCGTAGGCAATTTCGAAACCTGCAGCGAGCACCTTGCGGCATTCGTCGGACTGCTCATTGAGGATGGGATTGGTGTTGTTGATGTGGATAAGAATTTTGCGGCCTTGGGCGTCGGCTGGATATTGCTCGAGAAGGCCATCGGGACCGGAGAGAGGGAGATGACCGAGTTCTCGAGCGGAAGAATCGGTGCGGCCGGTTTCGCGCAATTCGTTGTCGGACCAGAATGTGCCGTCGATCAGGACCACGTCTGCCGAGGCGGCAAGCTTGGCCCATTCGGGATTTCGTCCGGAAAGGGAAGGAGCGACGAATAACTTTTTGCCGGCACGTTCAAACAGAAACCCTACGGAAGCATCGTCGGGAGAAGCCGCACGGCGGAGGTCGTCGCTTACGTAGTCGGGGTAATGTCCTCCCAGTGGGATCGTGTTGCAGACGAAGGTAGGAGATTCACCGGGACTGTCGGAGAGGTGACAGCCGAGGCGTCCTTTCGAAGAGAGTATCTGCCATTGCACGGGGGGATCGGCGCGGTCGAGGACTTTGAAGATGCGATTTTCGGTTTTCAGGGCTCGCTGGACGCCTGCTGTGCAAAAGAGGAAGAAGGACTGGAACTCGCGCAGGTGCAACAGGCCCATCACCGAATCCACGTCGGCGGAGGGAAGGAAAACGCCTGCGACGGGGGAGCGGCCTGGATTTTGCGGGTCGGGATCAAACTCCGGGGCGGAGATGAGTTGGGTGCGCAGGTCCGGCGAGGCGCCGACGAGGAACCACAGTTCGCCATCGGGGGAGAAGGCGATTTGCGTTTGCGTGCGCGGGATTGCCTTTATTGTGCCGGCCCGCAGCCCGGCGCAGTTTTGGCAGGCGCAATTCCATTGGGGGAAGCCGCCGCCGGCTGCGGAACCTAGAACTTTGATTTGCATGGATTCTGACCCTGAGGCTGAAACCTTAACTCAAGACGGATGGGTTGGACAACCTTGGTAGACGCACAAAGACCCGCCAGACGGTAATAGCCGTCGAAGGCGGGCCTATCGAAAAGGACTAAAGTTCGGCGTTGGCGTACGAGCTGACTTCGCAGTTCAG
>DASXLU010000517.1:0-5099 GCA_036496065.1 Candidatus Acidiferrum sp. | reverse complement strand
ATATATTGCGCGAGGAAGTCGAAGATCAGCACGCCCAGGTAAACGATGCTGACGAAAATCACGCCGCGCCACGCCGCCGACAGCGGAATCAGCCGGTTCATCCCGGGCACAAGATACTTGTCGATGGTTCGCTGAAACAGTAAAGGCGGCGCCAGTTCCAGTGGCGTCACGATAGCCACCAACGCCAAAGCGAACGCCACCCGCCACCGGTACGGCCGCATATACCCCAGCAGCCGCTTCATCAGGTGCGAGTCGTACGCCTTGCCTAACGCTTCCTCTTCTTGAATAGTGCTCATGCCTGTTCGAGTTCTTCTTCCAACAACTGCTTCTGGTACAAATCGGAATAGTATCCGCCGCGCATCAGCAATTCGTCATGTGTCCCGCGCTCCAGGATTTGCCCGTCCTTCAGCACAACAATCTGATCGGCGTCACGCACGGTTGATGTCCGGTGCGCAATCAGGATCGTCGTTCTGCCACGCATTACATCGCGCAGGCGGCTCAGAATCCTTTCTTCGGTTTGCGTATCCACCGCGGAAAGGGAATCGTCCAGCACCAGAATTCTGGGATCGCGCACCACCGCTCGAGCTATCGCCGAGCGCTGCTTCTGCCCGCCAGAAAGGGTAATGCCGCGCTCACCGACGACCGTTTCGTACTGTTTCGCGAAGTCCACCACATCGCCGTCGAGGCTGGCGATTTCCGCTGCCTCCCGTACTTGTTCCTGCTCGTACCTTTCCACCCCGAATGCGATGTTGCCGCCTACAGTTTCGCTGAAGAGGTAGGTATCTTGCGGCACAAATCCGATCGCGCGCCGCAGCGTCTCAAGCGGCCACTCGCGAATCGGCCTGCCATCCACCAGAATTTCACCCTCAGGCGCATCCCACAAACGCGCAATCAAGGCCGCCATCGTCGTTTTGCCGCTTCCGGTTGGGCCCACAATCGCCAGCGTTGACCCTGCGGGTATCTTGAGATTCACATTTTGCAGCACAGGTTTGGCGATATTACCCCCCGCGCCATTTGATCCGTTGCTTGACGGTGTCGTGGGGTAAGTAAACGTCAAGTTTCGAAATTCAATTTCGCCACGGACCGGCACGCTCGCCGCAACCTTCGCGCCGCGATCGTCGATTTGCGGTTTGGCTCGTAGGATGTAATCGAGCCGGCCCATCGAGGCCGCTCCGCGTTGGAAGATATTCGTTACCCAGCCCAGCGCAATCATCGGCCACACCAATTGGTTCAGGTAGGTGTTGAAGGTGATCAGCGCGCCCAGCGACATCCGCCCATTCAAGACCCGGTAGCCTCCCGCAAACAATACGATCAAGAATGTTGTGCCGATCAGCGACGACAGCGACGGCATGAACATGCTCCACATGCGGATCAGCAAAACGTTTTTGGCTACATAATCGCGGTTGGGCTCGTCGAAGCTCCGAATTTCGGCTTCTTCCTGCGCGTAGGCGCGGATCACTCGCACGCCAGACAAATTCTCTTGCACCTTGGCCGACAAGGTGGCCAGTGACGCTTGAATCTTTTCGTACAACTCGTGAATCACCTTGCCAAAGTGCCGCACCGCGAGGGCTACAACCGGCACCGGCAGCAAAACCCACAGTGTCAGCGAAGGAGACAACATGGCCATCACCGTAATCGCCAAAACCATCGTCACGATGGTCGTCCCGCTGTACATGATTCCCGGGCCTAGCACCATGCGCACTGCGTTCAAATCGTTGGTAGCACGCGACATCAATTCGCCGGTGCGGTTGCGCACGTAAAATTCGGGCTCCATCACCAGCAATTTATCCAGCAGGTCGCCGCGAATGTCGAACTCGATGTCTCGTGAAATTCCGATCAGCACCCAGCGCGTGATAAATGAAAGAACCCCCTTCAGCGCGATGCACACCACCAGGATTAAGCAATAGACGCCCAGCGTGTGCCGGCTGTGCGGCTCATAGTAGGGGACCAACTTGCTCAGCCAGTTGAGCAACGAGACGTCGGTGGCGCCGTGGGCCGCCCGCTCAAAGGGACGCTGGCTCCCGGCAAGCGTGTCTGTGATGATTCCAGCCGCCAGCGGCACCAGGTTGCCGATCAGCCCCATGGCCGCCAGCGTGATCATGCCGAGTGCGATTGCGCCCTTGTATCTCCCCAGATAGGGCCACAGTCCGCTCAAATTTGCCCACGACGATGTCTTCGGCGGATTCTTTGCCGATGTCCCCGCGCGCGCAGGTGTAGCCGAGGTGCTCATCGCACCGTGGACCTCGGATTTTCCAGCGTGGCTGCTTCGTTCAAAAAGCGCTGATACGACGGGTCCATCGACTGGTATCGTTTCGTCTTCGAATTCCAGCTCACCGCAATCGGCAGCGTGCGTTCGCTGGACCCTTTTGCGACCGGAGTGAAGTACATCGTCAATCCCTTCTCCGGATTTTGCTCATACTGCAGCTTCCAGCCCGTTACGGCCTGCAGCGGCGTGAGGCCCAGGAAGCCCTTCTGGTTTTTGAGATGTTCGTCGGCACGCAGTACTTCGGACCACTTGCCATCAACTTTTTCTGCAACGACTGCGCGCGTCACCACAGTTCCGGCCACCACACTTTTGGGAGTATTCGGCACGACGTTGGCCGCCAACACTTGCTCGCTGCCCGTTTTCGCTAAATCGCCGAACAGCAGAACTTCCGTATCGCTGCCTAGCATCGTTTTCGCTGTATCTTGATATTCGTCTGGGATCGCAGGCGCTGCGGGCTTTTTCTCGACTTGGGCGGCGGGTTTTGGCGCTTCGCTGCCGCCGCATCCGCTCAGGCCCAGTCCTGCGGCCAGAGCCATTAGACACACCGCTCCGGAACAAACGAACGGCTTCCGTGTACGAGAAAACCAGCGGCCAATTGGGGAGTGTGTTCCGTGCGTCTGAGGCGAAGCGTCAGCTGAGGAGCGAAGCATTCGTGGTCCTTTCCGAATAGACGCGCGGGAGGCTTGGGCGTAACCAGCGAGTTCGCCGCCGGCAAGCCGTTTTACAAACTCGGTGCCGCCAACGTAATTTCTACCACTCGCCCGGGCTGGCCTGCTTCCACCGTGCACAATACTTCCATCACCTGTGGCACGTCCGCCCCTGCCCAATCAAACGCGTAATACCACAATTCTAACGGTTGCCCGCCCTTCGTGCTAGGACTCCGCGAATCCGGCTCCCCATACAGTCCCGCCAGTTTGGAAACCGAATCTCCCACCCGCAAACCACGCCCCGTTTTCCAAGCACTCCGCTGAACGGCGATGCAATCCGCAGTCGTCGGCACTTCGGCGGCTCGAATGACCTGGATTTTCTGCTCATCGTCGAAGTCTACGGCCAGGAGTTGCTTGTGGCACGGATCGAGCCATGTAGTTTGCTTATCGTGCGTCGAGCTTTTCGGATCCATCTTCTGGTTAAGCTGTCTGGCTCGCACCATCGCATCCTTGCCGGGCCGCAATCCCGCCAGGGTCAATTCGTTGGCCCGCTGCGCTACGGCTTTTTTGACTCCCGCGTTGCTCTTTGCCGATTGCCCACTTGCCGCAGCAGCGAGGGCAAGAATCGAGACCGCCAGGCTTACGCTACCTTTGCGCCAGGATCGCATCCAGCCGCGCCTCAAAATTTTCTTCTCCTTCGCTGGAGAGTTCGCTGCGCTGCACCGGAAGCGCTGCTTCCACAGCTTCAACCCAGGCAAACAGCTTTTGGATGTTCTCTTTGGTCTTCCGGTGATACTCCTTCAGATTCTCAGTGCTGCTCATCCAATTTCGAAAAGTGCGTTCCATCGGGTGATCGGAGCTATCAAACGGGTTCTTCGCCGCTCCCGGAGCCAGCAAACCAGCGTGTCCCGTGAATAAATGTTCGAAACCAAGGTCTGCGACAAAGTGCCCCGTACTTGTCGCGATACCCTCGTCGTAGGCTGGCCCGTGGCACAGCAATTCCAATGGCTGTGGCCCTTGCGTATATTTCAAGGTCTCAATGTCGAAGTTCCAGAGATCCCACCTTGCTTCCACGATGTAGGCGGTATCATCCTCGAGGTTTTGCGCCGCAAGCGCCGCCACTTCCGCCGGACCGAACGTTCCGCTCTTCAGGTCCCATTCGGCTACCGGCGTTTCGGTCGTGTCCACAGGTTGCACAATCAGTTGCTGAAATCCCACGCCCGTTTCCGTTATGGGTGCGGTGGTCAGGAATCGCGCAAATTCCGCGATCATCGTTTCTCTGGAAAAGTCGCGTGTCCACACGCGCAGGTAAGCCCGGTTCGCCATAGTCGAATGGTGGATTATACAGGTCTCGCGCTCGTGCCGCGACTCCCCATTCGGCTAGCCTCGCTATGTGAAAAGTGGGGGCTGGAAGCGCTCCAAGCCTGCAGCCGCGCCGTGAAAAAAGGGTCTGGAAGCGCTCGGAATTTGCAATTTAAGGGCAGAAATCGTGCTGTTTTTGTGCAAAAATCGTCCTAATTCGCGCTGATTTGCTCGGTATTTTGGAGTTTATTCGGCTTATCGAAGACCACGCCTGCAAGCGCTAGTCGCAAGGTATGTCCAAAGTTCTCAAGACTTTGCGGGGCGAGTCAGCTCGCCGCGAAATCTTTCACGATTTTGAGGGTTGATTCGGCTTGTCGAAGCCTGTGGCGATCTGCTGCAGCCGTTCGCGCAACGTATCTCCAAACTTTGCAAAGACTTCCGCGGAGGCTTCCCGCAAACGTTCTTCCGCCGTCGCCGCAATCTGCGCAATAACATCCTGTGATTGGTGATTCAGTGTCGCCACAGTCGCCACCATCCATGAATTGGTAATGTTCTCGAGACGCCCGCGGTAGTGCTCCGCGGCTTCGTTGCTCATGCTGGCGAATCCCGTATGTAGTTCTTGTTGCTTGGCTTGGCTCATTTCTCTCCAGGAATCCAGCAGCGTGTCGAATGTCGCCTGCACTTTTCCTTGGGCTTCGCTCATGCTTTTTTCTACGGCTTCGCCCATGGTTGAATGGAATCGGCGCAAAAACTCGGCCTGCTCCACGCTTACTTTCTGGCTGATCTGTTCGCGGGCCGCATCCATTTCTTCGCGGGAACGCTCGACCGATTTGCTCATCAACTCCGTGAATCCCTCAAGTTCCTGGCGGGCATTTCGCTGAATC
>DASXLU010000516.1:0-1514 GCA_036496065.1 Candidatus Acidiferrum sp. | reverse complement strand
TGCGTAAAAAAACTGGCAGCGACAGAGAAATACGTGGCCGCGCCTCCCAATGTACGCTCTACCTTTCCATAAGGACTTTCAAGCGCATCATAAGCAACCGAACCGACGACGAGTAGCGACACAAGTTTCTCCTTTATAGATATTTTTCGAGGATGGCGGAAAGATTTTTCTTGGTTTGGGCGGGGACAATCTTCAAATCCGTAAGCAGAGCATGCTTCAGAGCGGAACCGCATTTGCAGTTACGATCGGCCGGCATCGTCTTGACTGCTTCGCGCAACACATTCTGCGCGTTGGTAGCATTCTGATTGAGGGTAGCGATAATCGCCGACACCGTCACCGAGTCGTGCTCGGGGTGCCAGCAGTCGTAGTCCGTGATCATCGCAATCGTCGCGTAGCAGATCTCCGCTTCACGCGCCAACTTCGCTTCCGTGACGTTGGTCATGCCGATCACATCGAATTTCATAGCGCGGTGGAAGTGCGCTTCCGCCAGCGTTGAGAATTGCGGACCTTCCATGCAGATGTATGTTCCCTTGCGATGCACCGGAACGCCTGTCGACACGCACGCATCCGCCAGCACGCTAGACAAGGGCCCGCACGTAGGCTTATCAAACGAAACGTGTCCCACCAGCCCGCCACCGAAGAATGTCGACCGTCTTCCCTTGGTGCTGTCGAAAAATTGGTCCGGAACCAGAAACTCACCGGGACGCAAATCCTCCTGCAGCGACCCCACGGCGCTCACCGAAATGATTCGCTGCACTCCGAGCAGCTTCATCGCGTAGATATTGGCGCGAAAATTCAAATCGCTGGGCAGTATGCGGTGCCCTCGCCCATGCCGCGCCAGAAATGCCACGCGCCTGCCCTGCAACGTGCCTACAACAAAGGCGTCCGAAGGGTCACCAAAAGGCGTTCTTATGCGAACTTCGCGCCAATCGCTCAGCCCGCTCATCGCATAGAGACCACTTCCTCCAATGATCCCGATTTCGGCCGTCGCGGCCTTCGTTTGCGCACGCTTCCCTTTCGCTTTTTGCGCCTTCGCCATCCTTTTTTCTCCTGGGAACTAACTGTTCAGGTCCACTGGATTGACTTCGATTTTGCCGTCGTTCTCGTGGAGCGTTGCTGCCGCCACTTCCGGATCATGGCCAAAAACCACGATCCACTCTTCCTTCACGATTCTTGGCACCCATTTCCGCTTGGTTTCCAGCGACTGCAACGGATACAGGTCGTAAGCCATGATCCATGGCAACGGAATATGGTGACGTGTTGGGAACAAATCCGCAACAAATGCAATGCGCTTACCTCCGCCTTGCAACAACACGGCCTGGATGTCCGCGTTGTGCCCGGCGATCCGCTCCACCGAAATCCCCGGCACAATTTCGACATTACCTTCTACAAGCTGCCACTGTTCGGCACTCGAAATTGGATCGAAATTCTCAGCGAAGTAGCTGGCCTTATCCCGTTCCGTAGGCTCCGCGGCATGTTTCAGCTCGCCGCATTGCACCACGTATCGTGCGTTT
>DASXLU010000515.1:0-4676 GCA_036496065.1 Candidatus Acidiferrum sp. | reverse complement strand
TATGGAACCGCTGAGACCAGGGCGAATGAGCGCACCGGGAAAAACGGAGCCGACGGAATTAATTCTTCGGGCACGCACCGGGGATGCTGATGCTTGGGGCGATCTTTACCGGGAGTATGCCCCGGCGATCTTCCGCTTCTGCCGGCGTGCCATGCCCACCCGTGAGGATGCGGAAGATGCCACGATGGAGATTTTCATGAAGTTGCGCGACAAACTCAGCCAGTATGATCAGGAACGCTCCTTCACCGCATGGCTCTACAAAGTTGCCGCCAACCATTGCTGGGATTTGCTGCGACGCCGCAGAATTCGCCAGGATAAAGAGACCGAAGACGTCACCGAAATGCCTCTGGAAAATCCAGATCCCAACCAACTCGAACGCCTCATCGAAGAGCGCACCAGCGAGGAAGTTCGCAAGGCGCTCGACAAATTGGGCGTGCGCGCCCGCATGGCCTTGGTAATGCGCTACTACTCCGACATGAGTTACGACGAGATTGCAGACGCTTTGGGCGTGCGGCGAGCGTTTGTTGGTGTGGTTTTGCTGCGCGCAAGACACGAACTCCGACAAGCGCTGGGCGAAAATACCGCGCTGGCCGCGGGAGGTATCCGTTGAGCGAACCAGAAATTGATATCAACCGCCATTTGGACGAGATGACCCTGCTGCTCTATGTCGAGCGCCAACTCGACCGGGAACGCGCGCAGGAAGTCTCATTACATACGCAGACCTGTACACGGTGCCTCACCATGTTGCGCGCACTGGACCGTGAATCGCGTCTGCTCACCCGCGCAATGTTTGAGGAAGATGAACCACTGCCAGCGCGCCTTGCTGAATTCCGTGCCGCGGCCAAGCGCTCCATGCAATGGCTTTGGGGCGTGGTTTTTGGCCTGGCGGTTTTGGGCGTCTATGCCCTGTACACCGGATACATTGAGCCTTGGGAAACAAGTCTGGATCAAGCTGGATTCGGCAGCACCAACCTGCTGAGTTTGCTCGTTTTTCAAGGCGCCTTCTGGAAAGGATGGCAATCCATGGTCACTTTGTTCGAATTCATCGCCTTGGCTGCGCTTGCGGGCTTTGCGCTATTCGCGTTCCGCAAGTACCTGAGGAGAGGTTCGGCACTGGCTGTGATGTTCGCGAGTTTCGCGCTCGTCGCGGCCTTCGCAACTCCTGCCTCCGCCACGGAATTCCGCAAAGGCGACACCGTCACCGTAGGCAAGGACGAAGTCATCAACAGCGACTTCTTTTTCTCCGGGCAGCATCTTCGCCTCGAAGGCACTGTAGACGGCGACGTATACGCTTTCGGCCAGCAGGTCGACGTTCCCGGTCACATTACCGGCGACCTCATCTGCTTCTCGCAAAGCGCGCGGGTCAGTGGGCAAGTTGACGGCAACATCCGTTCGTTCACCAATAACATTACGATTACGGGAACCGTTGCGCGCAATGTGACTGCCTTCAATGAAGTGTTCAACCTCGATGCCAATGGCTCCGTCGGCCATAGTCTCACAGTGTTTACCCAGACCTTAAGCCTCGATGGCAAACTTGGCCGCGACTTTCTGGGATTCTTTCAGCAAGCTACGCTCGCCGGCAAAATTGGCGGCTCTGTTCGTGCCAGGGGCGACTCACTAACGATTGCGTCCGGTGCTGAAATCGATGGCAAGGCTTCATTCGAGGGAGCTAAGCCAGCCACCGTCTCTTCAGAAGCCAAACTCGCTTCGCCTCTTGAGTACAAACCATACGAACACAAATCCCGAATGGATCGTGGCGCTGGCTATTACATCTGGCGACTGATCTGGACAGCCACATTCGTACTGTTCGGAATTGTCCTCTTTGCCTTGATGCCCCGATTCTCGCAGGAAGCCGTGGAACTCGGCGAACACTACGGTGCTTCGTTCGGACTTGGTGTGCTGGTCCTCTTTGGCGTGCCCATCGCCGCCATCATTGCCTGTGTCACCATCATCGGCCTGCTCGTGGGTCTCTCCACGCTGCTTGTCTGGCTCATGGTCATGTTTGCCGTGGATATCGTTATCGGCACGATCGTGGGGCAGTGGCTGCTTGGCCGCACTGGTGAGTTCTGGCCCATGGTTCTGCGCATGGCTGTTGGCGTACTGATCCTTCGTATTATCACCAGTATTCCATTCATCGGTGGGTGGGCTTCTTTCATCCTGGTGCTGTGGGGCATGGGAGCCATTTCCCTCGCTCTCTACCGCAGGTTGCAGCCTGTTATCGCCCCTAGTATTCCTTCCGCCCCGATGGGCCCGGCGACAACGCCGCTACCGCCGAACACGACCATCAGCGGAATTCAATCGGCTTAGCATTCGAACTTATATAAGACAAAAAAAG
Source organism: Candidatus Acidiferrum sp. (assembly GCA_036496065.1). Lineage (GTDB taxonomy): Bacteria > Acidobacteriota > Terriglobia > Acidiferrales > UBA7541 > Acidiferrum. The sequence goes on along the minus strand of DASXLU010000515.1, from coordinate 2,341 downwards.
ACGGGTCCCGAATCATCGGGACCCGTTGCCTTTTGCGGAGGCGGAGTAAATTCGAATTTACGGCACGCGTACCTTTGCCGCCTGAAACGACGGAGCCGAGTTGCTCAAGTACAGCGCGCGGAAGGAAACCGTCGTCCCAGCCACGAATACCGGATCAGTTGTGTTCACGAGCCCGTCAAAGAGCGTGTAATTCAGATATGTAACCACCTGCGGAGTGGTTGGCAACGAAGTATTAAGCGCAGTAATGTACGTCGGCAAATTCGTTACCGTGAACGTGGTTCCCGTTGCGCTCACCGTGGCGGTGATCCGCGAGAAGCGCAACAGAAGATTGCCTGCCGTAGCGTTGATAACTCCGCCGGTACCTGTCGTAGCGCTGGTGATTTGCGCCCGAATCATTTGTCCCGCGGCCAAGTCCGAAGTCGAAAATCCCACTGGGTTCGACAGGGGGATCGAAAGGGTCTTGGTATCGATGTAGCCGTTGGCGGTTGGGCTGATCGTCACCAAGATGCCCGCGCCGTACGTGGCGTTGGTCAGCGCTGCGTTGCTATCGGTGACCACTTTATCGGCGAGGATCAGTCCGAAGACGCCCGCCGTCGACGTGGGATAGATCACACCCTCCACTTCATTGACTCCCGTAGCTTCCAACACGTCCACTTCCGTCGCAGTCAGCGCCCCGGAAAGCGCCAGGCCGACGTCCATGCTGACCGTGCTTCCAACCTTGATGCAGCTCGGCGCCAGCACGCATCCGCTGTAACCTGTGGGCACCTCGTCGTACTCCGTGCTGCCATTCAAGGCCGCCGTGATTGTCTGCCCAGAAACGGAAGACTGCACGGTAATGCTGCTGCCGCTGGTGTACGCCGTAACTACTCCTACGAAGTCCTCAATCGTTTCCACGGAGCCGGATGGTAAGCCGCGGCGCGGCGTGGTGGTTGCCGTCATCACACCCGTCTGCGTGAAGTCCACGCTGATGCCATTCGAGGTTGTTATCGCCTTATTGAGATTGAAATCCAGTCCAATCCATTGCGTCTGATCGCTGGTCAGAACCAACGCGCTTGGAAACGTAAATGTGATCGTCGTCGCCGCGCCGTTCGGCAGTCCGCAAACCGCTCCCGCAGCGCAAGCACCAACCGTTGCGCCGGATTGATTGATGAAAATTCCGCTCGAGGAGGCCAGTGTCACGCTAATCGAAGTGTACGTCCCGGCGGCCACCGTTACCTTGTCCGCTACCAGCGAAGAATCCGTCTGTAGCCGGGTCATCTCAAAATTGGCATTCGACGTAGGTGAAAATATGGGGATCGGGCTACCACTCGATGGCGTAAGCGTGATTCCCACGATCGGCATCGTGAAGCTCAGCAAGCTAACTCCAGTGGGCGGCGTGTCGAATATTGAAATCGATACGGTGGCGTTGCCAGTTGGTCCGCAGTTGGTGCAAGGGGGCGACGACTTCAAGCCGCTGCAAGAAGTTAGCGCCACAGCGGCGGTAACTGCCAGAAATGCCAGTAAGCCTTTAGAGCGCATGCATACACCCCACGACAGAATTTGGCGGGTTGGCCAGATTTTAGCTTTCGGAAATCCCCAAGCCACTGTATCGCTTTGCACCGGAAACTATGCGGTTAGGAATGTTTTGGCGTGTTCAACTGCTAACTGTCCGCTCCGCCTGTACCTGCCTGTTTTCAGGCGTTCACCACCTCAAGGCGAGCCTCGCTGGGACCGAGCCTACCCTTTGCTGGGAAAGAGCTTACGAGTGACGCCGGTTCCGGTCCTTGGACCTGACCGAGGCACGCAAAGGAATGTGCTATCGTTGGATTTTGCGTCGTACCTCTGCAAACAGGCGGGTTCTCTGGTCAAACGCATTTCGAAGACGGTTCCCTCTGAGGCCAAGAAACAACGGCCTCAAGTCGCACCCGAGCGCGTGTATGCTCCTCTCGAAGACGACTTCGCGCCTAAACGCTCCGCGCGCGTGACGAACGATCACGACTTAATCGAACTGCGCGACGACCCTACCGTCCAGACCGATTCGCCATCCACCCCCAATCCCAATAAGCCTTCTATGGAGCAGATCTTTGGTCCGGGCGGCTATCTCGATAAATGCATGATCGGCGGTTACGAGCATCGCCCGGCGCAACTCGAAATGGCTCAGGCCGTCGACGACGCGTTCGAAAAGCATCATCACGTCATCGTCGAAGCGGGCACCGGCACCGGCAAAACTCTTGCCTACCTCCTGCCCGCAATCTGCAGCGGACGCCGCGTGGTCATTTCCACCGCCACCAAGTCGCTGCAAGAGCAGCTCTACCAAAAAGATGTGCCTTTCCTGAAGAAGCATTTCGCGCCCCAACTGAAG
>DASXLU010000514.1:0-5294 GCA_036496065.1 Candidatus Acidiferrum sp. | reverse complement strand
CGGTGTGCTCGTGGCTCAGCCCGGGCTGCCCCAATTGGTCACGACTCGACGGCTTTTACGCGATGTGATTCGCGGAAGGCTGGAAGACAGCAGCTTTTGGAACCTGATGCACAACAGTTTTCGCCTGCTCGCCAAGAAAATTGTCGAGTGGGCCGGCAAGACCGGTGAGCACTACATCACCTCAAATCGCGAAGAGTACGCCCAGATGTGGCGCGCGGCGCTAGGTGGCGGAATCCTCACTGTCGGCACCGCCGCAATCAAATTACTCGTCACGCATCGCGGTTTGCCGCCATTCGTCGAAGGGTTTCTGGCGGGACTCAACTACGCCGTCAGTTTTGTGCTGATGCAGAACTATCATCTCGCTCTCGCTACCAAGCAGCCCTCAATGACCGGAGCCACTCTCGCGCGGATCATTCACCACTCGCGCGAAGATTCCAGCTGCAACGAACTGGTCGCCTACGTCCAGCGCATTGTCCGTTCGCAACTTGCCGCGGCCTTAGGAAATATCCTGGCCGTAAGCGTCGGTTGCGTGATTTTTAGCGCGATCTGGAGGGCCATCGTTCACCATCCATTTCTGCCGGAAGATAGCGCCTGGTACAACGTTCATTCGCTCGACCCATTTCACAGCGGAACTATTTTCTACGCCATGCTCACTGGCTTGATTTTGTGGCTTTCCAGCTTGACCGGCGGCTGGATCGAAAACTGGGCGGTCTATCACCAACTTCCCAGGGCTATCGCGGAACATCGCTTGGGTAGCGCCATCGAACCGGAGAAACTGTCGCGAATCGCCGATTCATTTTCGAAAAATATTGCCGGCTGGGGTGGATCGATCGCCCTCGGCTTCATGCTCGGAATGACCCCGGTGATCGGCCACTTCTTCGGCCTGCCTCTCGACGTTCGCCACGTCACCCTGTCCAGCGGCACTCTGGCCTTGGGTGTTGCTTCACTCGGATTGAATCTAGTGGGCAGTGGCGCGCTGCTTCTCGCCAGCTTAGGGGTCGCTTTTACATTCGTAATGAATCTGGGTGTCAGTTTCTATCTCGCCTTGCGGCTGGCACTTCGCGCGCAAGACGTGTCCGGTCACGATTCACGCCAAATTCTTCGAACCCTCGCCCGCCGCTTCGCCGCTTCCCCGCGAGACTTTTTCTTTCCACCCGCGCAGGATGTGCCGCCAACGCCTGAAACGATCCAATAATCACGAAATTAGCTTTAGAGGGAGCTTCGGTGCGGGGAATTGCGTGAACGCTTCAGAGCGTTGCCGGTTCCGGTGTCTGCCGCGGCGGTTCCTGCTCAACACCTCGCCAGCCCACGGGCCGCCCGCTGACCGCTTCCTTCACCGAACGGAACAGCACGATATACATCAACTGGCGGTAGTAGAAGCGCTGCAGCAAAACTGGAATCAACAGGGTCCAATCTTCTTGTCGTTCCAATGCGAACGCGATCACACACGTCAGTACGTCGATGATCAGGAAGCCTAGAAAGAACACCACCGACCGCTGCACGTCGGCTGCGGTCCACAACTGCGGGATTTGCGTTATGTGCAGTTGCGCCAAGCCCCATAGCACCAGGCTGCCAAAGAACAGCAGATCGATAATCGGCGATATCAGCGGCAGCACGATCTGAAATATAAAAATGTTAGGCAGCGCCACCCATCCGAGCGTCCCGTATTTTGGCCGGAACAGCGTTCCGCTGTGCTTCCAGAACGACTGCAACGTTCCGAATGTCCACCGGAAGCGTTGCCGGATCAAGATGCCAGGGGTTTCTGGAGCTTCCGTCCAGGCAATGGCCTCTTCATCGTAGGTAATTCTCCAGCCCAGGCGCCGAATCGCAATCGTCAGGTCGGCATCTTCGGCCACGGTGTCCGCGGTAATTCCGCCCGCGGATTCGATCGCCTGCCTACGCCACGCGCCTAGTGCACCGGGAACGACGGTGATGCAATTCAGCAAATCGAAGGCGCGCTTTTCCATGTTTTGACTGGTGATATATTCCAGCGCTTGCCAGCGCGTCAGCCAGCGGGAGCGGTTGCCGACCTTGACGTTTCCCGCGACCGCGCCAACTTGCGGATCGGAGAAATGCCGGATCAATTTTCGAATCGCGTCTGGCTCAATTTCCGTATCGGCGTCGATGGTCACCACGATTTCCGTACGTGCCTCGGATAGCGCATGGTTTAGCGCCGCCGCTTTGCCGCGATTCACCTGGTGAATAATTTGCACGCAGCCGTTCGAACCGAAGTTTGATTCCAGCAATTCCAAGGTGCGATCCACGGAGCCGTCATCCACCACAATCACGTGGATATCGGAAAGGTCCGATAGCAACACGGAAGTGACCGTCTGCACGATGACCGCTTCCTCGTTATGCGCAGGAATCAGCACCGTCACCGCTGGCGGAGGTTCCGGCAGTTTGGCGTGATCTGGCCGTAATTTTTCGATGATGGCGAGGATGCCGATGATCAGGGCACGACCGCTTACCAAAATAATTCCCAGGATGAAAATTGTCGCAATGGCGAAGCGCGACCACTGGAACATGCTGAAAATGAATCCGTCGGCACGGGCGGCAAGCCGTTCCCGAACCGTCAGGGGCACCATCACGTCCGCTCGCGATTTCCCAATCAGGTCCGACACCGAAACGAATTGGTAGCCCTTGGCGCGAAGCTGATCGATCATCAGCGGCAGCGCCGCTACCGTCTGCTCGCGATCTCCTCCGCCGTCGTGCAGCAGCACGATATTCCCCATGTCGGCTTGGCGTATCACGTCATCCGCAATTTCCTGCGCAGGCCGTTGCGCCTTTCCTTCCATCATGCGCCAGTCGTCGGGATCCACGCGCTGTCCCACGATCAGATAGCCCAATTCTTGCGGATAGGGAAGTTGTGCCACCTCTTCCGCATACTCGGGTTGGTGATCGATACCGTATGGCGGACGAAACAGGATCGATTTCACGCCCAGCGTGCTTTCAATCAATCGCTGCGTAAGATTCAGTTCCCACTTGATCTGGGTGCGCGAGATTTCGTCGAACTTCGGATGCGTGAAGGTATGATTCCCGATCTCGTGGCCTTCATCGTATTCGCGCTTCAGCAGATCCGGAGCGCGATTGGCTTCGTCTCCGATTACGAAAAACATGCCGGGTACATGCTTCTCTTTCAGCACGTCGAGAACCTTGGGTGTCCAGCGCCGGTCCGGCCCATCGTCGAACGACAAAACCAGCTTTTTCTTTGCGCCGCCAAGTTCCTCGATGTCATAAGACAGCGGGATAGCGTCGTACTTTTCCGATGTAATCAGATCCGTCGATGGATCGTAGTTAAAGCTTCGCCGCCCTTCCTTGGGCGTATCCGCGATATGCCAGATGTCTCCGTCGCCTTCCAGGATCAAGTCCGGCCCCGGCGGAAGCACTGCAATTTTTTCCCGGGTCGAATTGTCTGGGCGCGTCGCATCCCAGATCGGCCATATCGACGTGTCCGCGTCGCCGAAGCGATACAAGGCCGTTCCTTGCACTCCCATGCGTTCGCTGGCTCGCAGTTCGTTATAAGCGGTCACTGCATCGAGCATCCATACCTGGTGCGTATGGTCGTTTTCATCGGAATACGAGTAATGAGGATTCAGCGAAGTCGTGTCGAACTCGATGTCGCTTTCGGACTCGTGCGCGTGCAACAAAGCTTCCTGTATGCTGTACGCCTGCGCCGGCGTCATATTCTTCTTCGAACCTTCCGTCCAGTCGTAGGCGTAGTTCGCGATTCCCACCACAATTTTTTGCGCGGGCACAACTTCTCGGACCTGCCGTAGATTCTCCACAAACCAGTCTTGTGCGGCGATTGGGCCTGGCGGCGACGTCTCCCAATGCTGGTCGTAGTTCATCAGGATAATGGCGTCCGTCTCGCGTCCAAAGAATGCGTAATCGTACTCATCGTCGCGTGCCGGCAGCGCAATCATCAGCTTCAAGCCTGCACCGCGCAGGGCAGGCCCTAGTTCACCAATAAATTTCCGAAAATTTGGCTGGCTCTTCTCGGGTACTTCCTCGAAATCGACCACTAGCCCGACTTCGCGCCACTCCAGCGCGAATTGCACCGCATCGGCAATCAAGTGCTGGCGCGAATTTGTATTCGCCAACAGATCGGCGAGCTCTTTTACTCGCCACACTTTGCCGTCGTAGTTATTCAGCAATCCCATGATCGGCAACTCGACAGGGGGATTCACGGAGCGCATCCACTGGTGCAGCTTGTCCTGCTTCAGTCGAGAAATCGCCTCCGCCGGACCAACTTTTACCGTTTGGTTGGTCTCATAGTCGACAACTGTGATCGCGCCATCGGGCGTCACTGCATGCAGTTGCTCGGGCATCAGCAAGTCGATGTCTTTGTAATGCTTTTTCAGCGAGGCGAGGCTGTTCGGATCCCAGCTGACGAAAAATCCCGTTCGCAACGGATCGTAAGTTTGCGGTATTTGCCCGATGTGCGCGATGCGTGTATGGCGCCCTTCGCGAGCGGACACGGGCTTCAGCAGTTTTCTTTTGATCGCGTGGTAGGCAGGCCGCGTATCGGGAAGCAGCGAAGATGGAAGCTCCACGCTGCCCGCAATCGTCACAAAAAAATACACCAGCAGCAGCGTTAGCAACGCGCCGCTGATCTCAATGACGCGACGCGTGCGCCGCCAACGCACCTTCTCCGCGTCGTAAAATATCGGTTTACGTTCCTTCATTCAGCCTGGTTGCCTGTCGGTGCGGGCTTGGGGTGCGCTCCGAAAGGCCGGATCTACAGCCGGTTGGAAGCCAACCCTCCTATTGTAAGATGCAAGCAGCGAATGAAGCGAATTTTCTCGAATCTCTTTGCTGCGCTCTTGGCCGGAGCCTGCTTGCGATTGTTTTTCGTGCTCAAGTTCCCAGCCGGTTCCGGGGACGCGGTCATCTATGAACAGCTTGCCAGCAACTGGCTGCGCCACGGCATTTTCGCCATGGACATTGCCGGACAGCCGACCGCCGTCGATGTGCGCATGCCTGGTTACCCAGCCTTTCTGGCCCTTGTCTATGCGATGTCCGGCAGGTTCGCTGAGAATGCTCGGCAACTGGTCATGGTGGCGCAAGTCGCTGTGGATCTCGTCACCTGCGTCGTTGCTGGTGGCTTGGCAGCAGTCTTGGCCCGTATCTGCAACCCAAATGCTGATACGCAACGCCCATTCATCGCCGGTCTGTGGCTCGCCGCGCTGTGCCCATTCACCGCGAATTATGCGGCCGTACCTCTCACGGAGGTCTGGGCTACTTTTTTCACCACGCTTGCGTTTGTTGTGCTGGCTTTGCTCGCCGTTGGCGCG
>DASXLU010000513.1:0-3734 GCA_036496065.1 Candidatus Acidiferrum sp. | reverse complement strand
GTGGGCGGTTCTGGCGGCGGCAGGCCGGACTTGGCCGAGGCTGGCGGAAAAGACACAACTGCCCTAAAAAATGCCCTGGATAGCATCCCCGCTCTCTTGGAACCCTTGCTATAATCCCGGTAGCGCCAGGAGCTAGCCTGCAAGTGTTGCATTCCGCTCCACTTGTTCACGGCTAAAGCTTCTCAAGTTGAATCCTCTGCCATTCCTTTCACTTCGGGAGTCGCAGACCAAACGAAACTGAATATCTATGCCTTCCCCAAGGCTGATTCGTCGAGCCCAACGAACTGTAATCATCCGTGCGGCAATTGTGCTTTCTATGTTCGCGGCTGGGTTGTCGCTCGCTAATCCGATCCACGCACAGATTGCTTCGGCGACGAATCTGGATGGACGAAAAATCTTCGTAAATGCGGAGCCGCCTACGATTGTGAAGTTGACGCCATTTACTCCGAAGGCCCCTAGAAGCATCTATCTAGGTGGGGAAATCGCCTTCATGGGGAAAGATCGCCCGGCGATGAATCTCGACCGGGATGGTGCGGAAAAGCTTGTGCGCGAGGCGGCGGAACGGCATCATGTCGATCCTGCGCTGGTGCGCGCCGTCATCGAAACGGAATCGAACTGGAATCCGGCTGCAAAGTCGCGTAAGGGCGCGCTGGGATTGATGCAGTTGATCCCCACGACGGCCTCGCGGTTTGGGGTGAACGATGCCTTCAACCCGCAACAGAATGTCGACGCCGGGGTTCATTATCTGAAGACGCTGCTGGAACGCTATAATGGCAACCTGGACTTGGCTTTAGCGGCGTACAATGCGGGAGAAGGCGCGGTGGATCGCGCCCACGGTGTGCCGTCGTATCGAGAAACTCGGAATTACGTGCAGAAGGTGCAGAATGCGTATTTCCGCCCGGGCTCAGGGCGTATGGAAAGCGCTTTTGTGCGGCCCAATCCGATTCACCGGCAGGTCGATGCCAGCGGACGGATAGTTTTTACGAACGAGTAAGAGCAGCGCGTAGGAATTGTTTTGGGGGAAGTTGCAGTTGCAACAGTTTGGGGGAAGTACGCAGTGATTTGGGGACGCAAGAATCTGCTTAAGGCCTTCGCCGGCGTTTCGCTGGGTTTTGCCCTGCTGGCCGTTTGCGCCATTCCCTGCCCTGCCACCTCGGCCGCGGCCACAAACAGCATGAAGCGAGAGGCCGCCAGCGCTCAATACGCGCGCGCGGAGGAACTGCGCAGCGCACTCAACGCGAAGGCGTGGGACAAGCGCACCCTTGCCGACTACAAGAAAGTCGTCACCACCTACCAACGCGTGTACATGATTACGCCGCGCGCGGCGGAAGTGCCGGATGCGATTCTCGCCGTGGCCGAACTCAACACGGAAATGGGCGATCGCTTTGGTCGCAGCTACTATCAGGTGGCGGCGGACGCGTACCAATATTTGATCCACGAATATCCCGGCAGCAAATACGTGCAGGACGCGCAACTGCGCATGGCCAAGCTGCAAAAAGATCAGCTAGGCGATCCGGTGGCCGCCACCAAGAGTTATCAGGATTTTCAGAAAAATTATCCGCGCTCGCCGCGCAAGCGTGAAGTGCAGGAAGCGCTTGCGGAACTAGCGCTGCAACGAAATGCGGGAACCGGTGATCCTTCAGGCAAAGCTGGCGGGGCGGCGGTTTCCACATTTCCCGCCAAGAGCGAACCTCCGACCGGCGAAGTGCGGCCCGGCGTCAGCGGCGGCGAAGACACAAAAACCGGTGAAGTTCCTCGAGTCGAGCGCGTCCGGACTAACGTCACTGCAGACAGCACCGAAATCATCATCGACCTCGAGGATTCCGTGCAGTACGTCTCTGGGCGCATCATGAATCCGGAGCGCATTTATTTCGACCTGTACGCAGCGCGATTGAGCCCCAGCGTGGCACGCGAAAACATAAAAGTCAGTGGCAACCTGTTGACCGCGGTGCGCGTGGCGCAAAACAAAGCGGGAATCGTGCGGGTAGTGCTCAACGTAAACGGCGTGAAAGACTACGCCGCCTCGCTGATGAAGAAGCCTTCGCGGTTGCTGATCGAGCTGTATAGCACGACGCCAAAGACGGATGCGGTCCAGATGGCGCGCGCTGGCCGGGGGGGCAAGCCAGGCTCGGTGAAGCCAAGTGCCACAGAGTCGGCAATCGCCGTCGCCGCTGCGATAACTGATCCTCCGCCTGCGGACGAGCCTGCAGCAGAGCCGCCGAGCAAATCCACTACTGCTTCTCGCGTTGCGGATGCGGCTCCGGTGCCAACATCGGCGTCCAGTTCACCGGCGTTCAGTTCAGCGACGACCGCGACAGCGTCACCGAAGGCCGACCTTCCAAGCAGCAAAGCTGTGCGAACCAGCAAATCCACGACTATTGCTACGGCCGCAAAGCCGGAGCCGCTTCAGCCCGGAACTGTGCCGCAACCTACCCGGGATGGACAGTCCACGTTAACCCGCGCGCTCGGCCTGAAAATCGGGCGCATCGTGATTGACGCTGGCCATGGCGGACACGACACCGGCACGATCGGTCCAACTGGCTTGATGGAAAAGGATCTTTGCCTCGACGTCGCGCTACGCCTCGGCAAACTGCTTCAGCAGAAGCTGCCCGGCGCGGATATCGTGTACACGCGCGCCGATGACACATTTATTCCCCTTGAAGAGCGCACGCGCATCGCGAACGAAGCGAAGGCTGATCTTTTTGTCTCGATACACGCCAACTCCAGTCCGGACCACGGGGCGCGCGGAGTGGAAACGTACTACCTGAATTTGCGCGGTTCCGCGGATGCGATGGAAGTCGCGGCGCGGGAAAATTCCTCATCGCAGCAAGGTATTCACGACCTGGAAGACATGGTCAAGAAGATTGCCCGCACGGAGAAAATTGACGAGTCTCGCGAACTGGCGACCGACATTCAAGATTCGCTGGCGAAGCGCATCCAGAAGACCGCCAAGCCCGTGAAGAACCGCGGCGTGCGCAAAGCGCCCTTTGTCGTGTTGATCGGCGCGGATATGCCGTCGATCCTCACGGAGATCTCGTTCTTGAGTAATCCAGCCGATGAGCAATTGCTGAAGAAGCCGGAACATCGTCAACATGTAGCGGAAGGCGTATACCAGGGTGTCGCAGACTACCTGCAAAGCCTGAACAGCATGACGGTGAACCGCTCGGCTCGCCCGAACCATCCCGCGGTGGTCTCCACAGTTGAACAATCCAGGAACCAGAAGTAGGGTATCGGCATCTAATCAAAGGATGAGTATGCGTCGTTTCTCTTGCGCCATTATAGCGATTGTATTTGTAGCGTTATGCCTACCAGGTAAGGCTCCGGCGCAGTCTGCATCCCTTCTGCCCGATAGCTTCGGGACTTGGCAGGCGAGTGGGCCTGCGAAGACCATCAAGCCTCAGGAACTCGGCAGCAACTGGGCGCAATGGACTAACGGCGACCAGGTGTTGCGGGAAACCGGGCTCAGCACCATCGAGCAGCGAAGCTACCGCAGTGGCAACGACGAACTGACACTCCGCGCGTATCGACTTCAGGATCCGAGCAGTGCCTACGAGTTTTACACCTTCCTGCTGGCACCCGGGATGCGCAACATGGGCGTCGGCGAAAACTCGGCTCTCAGCCAATACGATGGGCGCATTCTCGTTGGCAATGTGGTGATCCAGGCAAATCTTTCGCCCAAAGTAAAACCCGAAGCCTTGCAGGAAATTGTCCCGGCGCTGCGAGCTAAGGCCGAT
>DASXLU010000512.1:0-3642 GCA_036496065.1 Candidatus Acidiferrum sp. | reverse complement strand
GCCTCTATTTCCATCGCGAATAATGCGGCGATTTGCTTCACAAGCTTCGTCAAGATTGGGCGAATCCCCAGACAGCCAGCGCAGGCTGGCATTGGCATTAGTCACCATGGCCGCGAGGGGCTGATTGATTTCATGAGCGATCGATGCGGCCAGCTCCCCCAACGTCGTAACGCGCGTAACGTGCGCCAACTCCGCCTGCGCTTGTAGCACGGCTTGTTCGGCTCGGTTGCGCTCGTCCTCGGCGTGCTTTTGTTCGCTTAAATCGAGCACGAAAGCGACGCCCTCGTTCCCACTTCCTTCGAACATCGCGCCGCCGACCAGTACGGGCACGCGGCTGCCGTCCTTCCGGAAGTACTCCTTCTGAAACGGTTGGGCGATTCCGGTTGCCTTCAGCTGTGCCACAGCCCGTTCGTCGCAGTCCCGCCATTCCGCCGGCGTCAGATCCGTCCAGCGCACACGACCTGAGAGGAGATCTTCACGGCTGTATCCTACCATGCGGAGAAATGCTTCGTTGGCCTCAATGATCTGACCTTCGATGTTAAAGACGATGATTCCGATAATGTTGGCGCCGACCAGCCGCCGGATCTTGGCTTCCAACCCACTGGCCAATTGGCGCAGCGCTGCTTCTGCCTTTTCGCGCGCCGTGACTTGCAACTTGAGGTCCTCAATAGACTCCAGAGTTTGATACGCCAGCGAGGCGAATTGCCCTAGGGTGTTCATGAGGCGCTCATCTTCCGCGTCGAACTTACGACGATCACTGTGCGTGATCGCCCATATCGTTCCGACCGCTTTACCTCCAACGTAGAACGGAACCAGAAGGCATTCTTCAATCAGAGGTGTTACCGGTAGAAAATAGGGATAACGCCGCTCAAAGTTCTTGAACAGCAACGTGCAATTGCGATCAAGGACATCTCCGCAGGTACCGAAATCCCGGGGCGTTCCACCGCCGATATGCGGTCTCCACATGCCAGCGATGGCTGGCCAATAAAACCTTTTCCCGCCATCCTCCTTGGTTAGCAGACTAACACCAGATGAGTCGCACCGGATGACGTCGAGAATCGTGTCCGCCAATGTCTGAAGAATATTGGGATGCGAATCTAGTAACGCGCCGAGCAGCGCTACCAGCGCGCGGTTCTCCTTTTCGTAATCTGGCAGACGCGATGGGCGACGACGCAACTCCTCGGTGCACAGGATCGATTCCAGCGAAACCGTTGAATCTGGAATTGAAGCCTCGACAGGCAAGTAATTATCCCATTTTGGGGACTCTGGCACCTTTTCGCCTCCGTGCAGAACGTTTTGGACCGTCCTGGGGATAAAAAACACGGACCGCCCCGGCCGATTGTCAATAGCCAATTTCAGTCTCGAGGAGCGCTAAGCACAACTTCACCAATTGCAAATTAACCATTCAAATCCGCAAGTGCCGCCGTAGCAGCATGATACCCGGCCATTCCGTGGACACCCCCACCAGGAGGAGTGGATGCTCCGCAGAGGTAAAGATTAGACCGTGGCGTGCGGTAGAGCGACGATGTGGGACGGAAGAGAAGCTGTTGAAAATCCATGGTGCCGCCTAAAAAGTCCCCGCCAATCAGATTTGGATTCCACTGTTCGAGCCTTGCGGGCGGGGAAATGGATCGAGTTAAGATGCAATCGCGGAAATCCGGAGCGAAGCGAGCGATCTGGCTTTCGATTAATTCGGTGCAGTCTTTTGCGCACCCGTTGGGCACGTGGCAATAGGCCCAAGCGGTATGCTTTCCAACTGGGGCTCGGGTCGGGTCGAAAAGCGACGGTTGACCGAGAAGAACAAAAGGCCGGTCGGAGGTGAAAGTTCGCTCCGATTCGACGATCTCTGCGAGCGAGCCTCCAAGGTGGACGGTGGTGGCTCGCGAGCATTCACGAGCAGCCCAGGGAATAGGAGCACTCAGCGCGTAATCGATCTTGAAGGCGCCCGCACCGTAACGGAAACGCTCCAACCTCCTGCAATAGTGGGAGGGAAGTTGAGAGGCTGCGATGCGAAGCAGTTGTCGGGGAGTCATATCAGCGAGAATGAGGTCAGCTTCTGGGAGCTGTGTAACTTCATGACCGGTTTCAATCCGACCGCCAAGATCTTCCAGATAACGGGCGAGGGCATCAGAGAGAGTTTGAGCGCCACCACGCAGAATAGGCCAACCAATCGCGTGACCGGCAGCTAGAAGAGTCAAGCCGACGGCGGCTGAAGCCGGAGCTTCCAGTGAAAGAACGGAATGAGTTGCCATGCCGGCAAAAAAGGCTTGGGCGCGTTTTCCAGTGAAATAATGGCGGGCCAGAGCTGAAGCGGGCAGAAGCGCGGGCAAACCGAAGCGCGCAAGTAAAAATCGGTGGCGCGGCACTTGCCGAATTGGCCCAAGAATGTCTTCAGACAGTTTCGCAAATTCCGAAGCGAGTGGCTCTATCAAAGAGCGGTATCTGCGGCGGTCGCATCCATCTAGGGTGGCGACCGTCGCTTCGATAGAATGTTCGAGCATAACGGCCGTTCCGTCGTCGAGCGGGTGAGCGCATGGAGCGGTTGGTTCGATCCAGGGAATTTTTATGGGAAGCGAGCGAAAGAAGGGGCTTGCTACGCCTAAAGGGTAGACGGAGGATCCGAGATCCTGGCGGAAATTCGGCAGTGTGGTCTCTGCAGTGGAACATGCGCCCCCGATTTGAACATTACGTTCAAAGACAGTGGTACTAACACGGGCAGCAGCGAGAACGACCGCGGCTGAAAGACCGTTGGGGCCCGAGCCGATGATAGTCGCCGTTGGCATGGTTTCAGCAAAACGGTTAGTGGACCATGCTTAACCGATCCGTATCCGTGTTTTTTGGATCGATGTCGGAACTGGTAATGGGAGTGTTAACGAAGGGCGTTGACCGCTGGTGGAGATACTGCACAAAATCTTTCGTAAAGAACACGTCCAAGGTCCAATCAAGCGCGACTCGCACCTTTTTTTCTACTCGCGGGAGCTTAAGCAGGTAGATCGTCCGCCAGAGCCACCAGGCCACAAACCCGGAGAAGTTGAAGCCGAGGATGCGCGCAACACCCGTGCGCCTGCCAATCGAGGCAAGCAAGCCAAGCGTCTTGAATCTAAACGGAATCAAATCTTCGCCACGCCTGTTCGCGACGATATTGTGAGCCAGCACCTTACCCTCGCGCGAAGCGTGCTGGGCGGTCGGCGGTTGATACCCACCATGTCCATCGGGAATCATCGCGCAGTCGCCCAGCGCCCAAATACCCGGATAGCCCTCAACGCCCATTGCCCCGTTTACTTTGAGGCGCTGATGCTCTTTTGGGAGAGGAACTTTCTCTAGCAAAGGATGGGGGGAAATACCAGCTGTCCAAACGAGAGTACGAGTGGTGATACGAACCCCGTCTGTTAGTTCAACTCCGTCCGACGTAACTGCCTTAATTTTCGTATTCGACCTGATTTCAATGCCGCGCTCAGCCAATTTGCGGCTAGCATATCGCCCAAGTTCTTCACCGAGCTCCGGGAGAACAAACTCGCCAGGGTGGACCAAAACTACGCGAATCATCTCGGGCCTCAGATTCGGGTAATAGGGGAGAGCTTCTTTCACGAAATCACTGATACTGCCGATTGTTTCGACCCCGGCGAATCCGCCGCCCGCCAC
>DASXLU010000511.1:0-3979 GCA_036496065.1 Candidatus Acidiferrum sp. | reverse complement strand
AAAATGGACTGCAGAAAACCCTGGCAAAAGGAGTCCGCTGCCCCCTCTCCGGCATGCATCACGTCATAGCGGGAGGCGGTATTGGAGTAATAACGGCGCTGAATTTCCACGTCGCGGGGAATCGAACTTTGCGGTGCCTCGGGCATGTCGTTTATTCAATCACAGAATGTAGCTCAAGTTGCAGGTTCCGATTGTCGCGCTTCGGCTGCGCCGAGAAGAAATTCATGGGTCATCCTGGCATTGTGGTCCCAAGTAAATTGAGCGGCCTTGCGAATTGCCGCTTCGCCTAAACTTTCCCGCAGCGATTTGTCTTGGACCAACAGGCGCAAAAGCGCAGCGAGATCCTCGGGTTGTTCAGGCCGCCGAAGCAACAAACCATCGACGCCGTCCTCAATGATGGCGCTAACGCCGGAACGCACACTGCAAATCACGGGAAGACCACAAGACATGGACTCGATCACCGGCAATCCGTAGGCGTCCTCCAGCGAAGGGCCAACGTAAGCGTCCGCTGCGGAGTAGAACTGCATGACGTCTGGCGAGGGCGCGAGAAAATGCACGCGGCCGGTAAGTTGCAACCGCGAAAGAGTGGCAGCATAGAGAGCGGGTTCATCACGGCCTACTACCAGTAGTCTAAGCGGTAAGTCCCGATTCAATTCCAGGGCGCGAAGAAGTTGGTCCAATCCCTTTTTCTTCCAGTCGTTCCCGATCAAGAGAAGAACGAAGACATCTTCCGCGAGTCCGAACGAAGCGCGAGAAGCGTTCCGGCGAGCGAGGAGGGTGGACGAATCAAAGCGAGCCGTGTCGACGGCATTGGGAATAAGGACCACATCTTCGCGCTGAAAGAAAGATTTGAGTTGCCCGGCAACAAGCGGGGAGACAGCAGCAAGGTGGATACGGGGATCGGTATAGATGCGGCGTTCCAAAAACATGATGAGCCGGTAGTAGAGATTGCGATGAACCGCAAGAGGCCAATTGCGAATCGGAAGATGCCGTAACCGCAGCTCCGAACGGACTCGGGAATAAAATTCGTGAAAAACAATATGCACGACGATGGCGTCGACGTCTGAACAATTAATTCCCGGCGAATAGGTAACGTCTGGACGGCAGTTTCCGGCGGAACGATCGCGGCGACGTTGCCGGCGGTTGGCAAAATACCACCACAAAAATTTGATTAGATGCGGTCCGGGGATATCAGAAACTTTACGCCAGGAAATTTCGCCTGCGGACGTTGCGGCGCAAGGCGTTGTCAGTAATCCGTGAACGTCTTCAACGCGCTGCGAATAGATGTGAATTTCCCAACCGTGCTGCGAGGCGAGCCGTTCGATCTGTTCGATGATGCAAAGCTCGGTGCCATGGCGACGATCGAGGAAGGGAGAGACGACCGCGAGGCGCAATTCACGCCATCCTGGGAAACCGGATTGGGGCTGGAACCGGGGCTTTTGCCGGCGCCTCTTGAGGCAGAGCCGACAACGATGGCAAGCGGAAAAGAACACCGAGCATGAACCAAAACATCGCGTTGAGAATGAAGTCTTGAAATTGCTGGAAGCCGCCCCACTGAAAGAGGATCAAAAAAAGAAACGCATACCAAAAAATAATAAAACCGATCGGAAACCAGGGGGTGCCTTTCAATTTGAGGACTACGGAACCTGCCGACATGAGAATACTGGCAGCAAACGCAAGATAAATGAACAAGCCGACGATGCCGATTTCCAGGATAAGCGCGCCAAAACCGCTTTCGACTCCGATGCCCATGTATTGAGCGTGCATAATGCGCATAACGTATTGCGTGCCCAGTGAAGCGGTGCCAATTCCGTAGCCGTAAGGCCACCGAGGATAGTCGAAGACACCGAGTAGCTGCTTAAGCGGGTAGGTTTGGCTGCGGTGAACCAGTTCGCTTGCGGGGCTTGAAGGGTCGAGCGTCTCCTGATAGATCGAAAGGCGCGACTGCAGTGCATCGGGATATAACAAAAACATCAACAGGAGCGCGAAGATTGCGACGAAGAGGGTGCGTTGAAAGGAACGCAGCACGCGCACGAGTTGACCTTTCTGCCAAGGACAACCCCACAACAGCGCCGGGACGCAAATGAGCGAGCTTGCCAGCGTCCACATAAAAGTGCCGCGAGAGGCGCACATGACGATAGCGACGGTGGTGCAGCCCAATGCCACGAGAGTAAGCCAGCGGCGACTGCGGCTACGGAGCAGTTGATAGCCTCCGAAGCCGAAGCTGAACAACCATGCGGGAACCAGAAAAAATGCGAAGCGGCCACCGCTGACGAAGACGGCATTGGGCCGATACGCCCTTACGCCGGATATGGGAGCCTGGCGGTAGGTGTTGCTTAGCTCGCGAATGTCTTCTTGAAGGACAGTGGGATTCAGAAAGCTGGGGCCAATAATCGATTGAAGGATGCCCAATGCGGAAATGATTCCAAAGATGAGCATCAGATAAGGGAAAAAGCGCCGCAGGTCCTCTTCGCTCTGCATAAAGGCATAACCAATGTAGAAGAGCGGAATATAATAAAAATAAAGTTTCATTCCGAGAATCCCGTAGAAAAAACTGGTCGAGCCGGGATTGAACACCTGCATGAGTCCAAACCAAAAAAAGACCGCCAAGGCAACGAAGAACGGTGGACGGAAAATCTTGACCTTTTTCTGGCGGTAGGCGATGAAAAACGACATGTAAACAACCGCGACCAGCATGTCCTTGCCAAAGTAGACTGCCATGTTGTTGCCCAAGTATTTGCGGGCCAGGTCTTCCGCGAAGAGCCAACCAAAAAATATCAACGTACCCAATTTCCAGTCGCTGAGCATGGAGAGGACGCTGGAGCCCACGATGATCGCGAGGCCCAGAAACATCAGGCCCTGCGTATCTCCAGTGAGCACCATGCCCGACAGTTCGTAGGCACCAACACCGAAGAGCGCCAAGCCCGCAAGGAGCAAAAGTGGACTTCGCCTGAACTGCCCTGGCATGGCTGAGGCCAGCGGTCTCATGCAGTTGCCTCAGCCCCGGCCCTGGGCCTGGGAATAAGTTCTTTCTGAACGAGACAAAATGGCGCGAATGGAACCATGGCTTGCGGCGTGGACCGAGCGCAAAATGCCAAGCGGCGATGAGTGCGAGATGGAATTAGCGGCTTCAATTTTAGAATTATCCCCGCCAGAGGGGATGTCTCCATGATACGTCGGAATGCGGCGATGGCAGAAGTTTTGCATCGAAACCGTACCTAGGCTTCCGTCGTTCAGGAGGGCTTGTGTGCGGCAACGAGTAGATTGTCGCTGAACCGTAATCCTCGCAGGATTCCGATGCTCAGCTGTTGCCATGTGATCGCCGGTATCAGCGGAATAGAGCCGTGATTGGTGTAGGAGAATTCCGCGGGAGAAAATCCTGCCTCCTGCAACATGCGCGAGAGATCTTGGCGCAGCAATGCGGTGATGTGAGCCGGATAGCAAGTTTCGCCGAAAGCGACGAAGTGCCCGCGACCGATCAGCGCGAGGATGGAGCGCCAGCTTTCGTTGTTAGGCGTGGTGATGATGGCGGTGCCACCGGGGCGCAGAAGGCGATAGACTTCGCGAATCATGAAACGCGGATTCTCGAGGTGCTCGATCACTTCCGCGGCGACAACGACATCGAATGCGCCGTCAGTGCTGGACAAGGGAAGATTGAGGTCTTGCTCGATCCAAGTCGCACGTCCTGCGAGAGCTGCGGGGGCAGGCATGATGTCGGCTGCAGTCACGCTGGCGAACTTTTCCAGCGACAGAAGCCGCTCGGTGAGATGGCCAACTCCAGCACCGTAATCCAGGATATTGCCGCGTAGGCCCTTCGCCTCGATCACTCGATGAATCATGGCGTAGATTGGGTCTGAGCTGATTCCCTGACTCATTTGCGCGGCGCGGACCCGCTGATCCAGGACGGCGTTTCGTGGGGAGCTCATGACAGATTTTGGCGAATCATGCCTACCGGGTGCAGCGTAGCATTTACGTCAAA
>DASXLU010000510.1:0-4032 GCA_036496065.1 Candidatus Acidiferrum sp. | reverse complement strand
GGGCCGTGCTGCCGTCGGATCGGAGACACTTTGCGCCTTCTATTGATTGCGATTTTCGGTGCCGTCGGAACGCTAGCGCGTTATGGACTGCAAGGATTGGTACAGATTCGAATGGGCAGCACATTTCCCTACGGTACATTGCTGATCAATTTGACGGGATGCTTTTTTCTTGGCTTACTGGGCCAGGCGATGCTCAATCGCATGATCGTTTCTCCGGAATGGCGGATGGCCATCACCATCGGATTTTTTGGCGGCTACACCACCTTTTCCACTTTCGGCTGGGAAACCGCGAAAATGCTGGAAGCCGGAGAATGGCTGCGCGCCAGCACGTATGTTGCAGCTAGCGTTGTTTTTGGAATCTTGTTGTCGGCGGCGGGAATTCGTTTGGCCGGCCGTTTTTAGGAGTGCGCCATGACACATCAGAAATTTGAAGGCGAGCGCACGTTGATGCGTATCCACATCGGTGAATCGGATAAGTGGCACGGCAAGCCGTTGCACGAAGCGATCGTGGAGATGCTGCGCAAGGAAGGATTTTCTGGCGTGACGGTGCTGCGCGGCGTAGCGGGTTACGGGTCTTCCAGCGTGTATCACACCGACAAACTACTGCGTCTTTCGCAGGATCTGCCGATCATTCTGGAAGTGGTCGAATCGCAAGATCGCGTGGAACAGATCCTGCCGAAAATGGACGAAATGGTGGACGGCGGCCTTATCACGCTGGAAAAAGTACGGGTCATACTGTACCGGCCGGCGAAGCGCTAGCCGCGAACGAAAGCCATCCGCTTCGCAAACAACGTTTGCTCCAATTATTTTCCTGTGCGAATGCGGCGCTGTACTTCGGCTTGCAAGTACCGGCGAAGATTTTCTGGAATGATTCCCGGCGAAGTCAGCTCTCGCAGATCCGATACCGTTAACTGCGGAAGAAAGCCAAGTACGATTGCGAGCGGCGCCGTCGGAGTTCTCACCAGGGCCAGCCGCACATTGTAGCTTTGCGACCACTTGGGATGATTGGCTATCGCTTGCGCCACTTGCGGCGCGATCTTTTCCCGCGCAAGCACTTTCAGGATTTGCGATTCGGTCAAGAAAGAATTATTTAGCGCGATAGGCAGAACTTGCGCATTCCCTTGCGCGAGCAACGCACCCGCGACGCGAGCTGGACCGCGCCGCGCGAGCGTGATCCTTTGTCCCAGCGGCAATTGCGGAAGGCGCGCGATCAATTGTTCCTCGGCGAGGCGTCTCAACTCCATGGACGCCGCCGGAGACAGAGCCAACTGAACCAGATCCATTACATAAAGGTCGCGAATCAACCGAAGGCCGATGAGCCGCGGGGTGCGAGGATGAAAGATCAACGCTCGTTTAACGGCATAGTTTTTTAGAAGTGTTTTGCGCGTGCCAATTTCTTCGAGGAGCTCGACGGGAGCGTCTTTGCGCCCGAGCAAAAGAGTCAGTTTCGATTCATCAAACGCGGGATTTTTCAGGAGAGCAGATAGGACCTGATATGACGGGTGATACAGCAGGGAGTTGAGTTCGTCGCCCGCAGCCACGAGGGCACGCTCGATGTCGTGCTCCAGTCCGGCCACGCTAGTTTCCTGCCCCGCCTAACGCAGGCAAAAGTTTCAGGGCAATGCGTGCGGCCGCTTCCGCAGGCGGCAAGGCCAAATCAGTGAACTTCGCGTTCAGCGCGACTTGACGCAGGCATTCATCAATGTGTTGGTCAAAATACATCGAGCGCCCCACCATTCCACCACTCTTGATGAGGGAAAACTCTTGTGTCCTGAATTGCAGGCGTTCGACGAGGTCGCGAACCAGTCCCGCCAATTCTCGGGCAGCTTCTTGTAGAAATTGGCGCGCTTTGGAATCGCCATTCTCGGCGGCTGCGGCCACCACTGAAAAAATTCGTGGAAAGACATCGTCTGGAATTGCGGTAGCGCGACTTTGAAACTCGGACCACGTTTGTGCTCCGCTCTCTCGCAGAATTTTTGCGCCGAGGGGAGAGTTAGTCTGCAAGCGGTCGAAATCGCGCATAGCGTGGATCGAAGCGCGCCGGCCGATGTCGTAGGCACTTCCCTCATCGCTTAGGAGAGGACCGTGACCGCCGATGCGCGAAATGTGGCCCTCCGCGTCGCGGCCAATCGCCGCCGAACCCGTGCCCATGATCAATACGACGGCGGGGCCATCGCCTGCCGCCTCCAACGTGAGATCCAGATCGGAGCAGACGTGCACTGCGCTCTCGGGAAATTCCTGCCGCAGCAAACGGCGCATCTTCGTTTCCGCTTCGGGCGCACTTGTTCCTGCGAGGCCGGTGCAAAGAACCGCGATCTGCGCAGCAGTTAGATCGGCGTCGTGAATCGCGACGCGGGCTGCCTCACAAACGGACGCCAGCGCACCGCCGAATCCCACACGCATGGGATTGGACGGGCCGCCACGCGCTCGAGACCGGACCTGTTGCTGCTCATCCATCAAGACGCAATCGGTCTTGGTCCCGCCGCCGTCGAAGCCGAGCACAAACCTCATGAAACAAGAATACGCGATACAGGCACGTTTTTCGTGTCGCGAGCGAAGGCGGTGCTGAATCGGTGGGGTCATCGCCCGCAACGACGCTGGAGTACATTCTTGACGCCCTGTAGCTCGCTTACTATTCTCGTCACACTCTGCTGCGCGCTACGACGTGCGCGTGGCACGGGACCCATGCGCATTCACCCAATCGATCTGGCCATCGTCATTGCGTATCTACTGGGCGTAACGGCCTTGGGGCTGCGATTTCGGCGAGGCCAGCGCGATGTGAACGATTATTTTCTGGGCGGTCGCACAGCACCATGGTGGGCGCTGGCGTTTTCGATCGTGGCGACAGAAACGTCGACTCTGACGATTATCGGTACGCCGGCAATTGCCTATGGCGGGAATCTCACGTTTATACAACTTGTGTTCGGATACCTTATCGGGCGCGTTTTCATTACGATTTTCTTTCTGCCTGGGTACTTCCGCGGAGAATTTCTCACGGCCTACGCGGTAATCGAAAAACGCTTTGGCCCCCGGATGCGTTCCGTTGCCGCCGTTACGTTTCTGACGACCCGAACGCTTGCCGAAGGCGTGCGCGTGGCTGCGATTGCGCTGGTCGTTAGCGTGGCCCTCGGCACTTCTGAACGCCTCGCCGTTTTTCTGGTGATTGTACTGACGGTCTTATACACGTTCGAAGGCGGCATGAAAGCGGTGATCTGGACGGACGTCGCGCAGTTTCTTCTTTATTCGCTCGGCAGCCTGATTACCTTGGGCCTGCTACTACACCGCATTCCAGGAGGTTGGAACGAGGTTGTGCAAGTGGCTGCGACGCATGGCAACAAATTGGAGTTGCTCGATTTTTCGCGCGGTCTGACCACTAAATACACGTTTTGGTCGGGCGTGATTGGCGGAACCTTTCTTACCATGGCTAGCCACGGCACCGACCAGACCATCGTACAACGGCTGCTTGCGGCGAGAAATCAGAGAGATAGTGGGCGCGCGTTGATAGCCAGCGGCATAATCGTTCTTTTTCAGTTCACAGTTTTTCTTCTGATTGGCGTGATGCTCTTTGTTTTTGCGCAGCATTCGCCACTGCTGGCAACTGGAGAACGCGCCGATCGGATTTTGCCGCTCTTTTTGGTTCGTGAAGTACCCACGGGCTTGGCGGGCATTCTGCTAGCGTCAATTCTCGCCGTGGCGATGTCGAACGCGAGTGGCGCGCTGAATTCTCTGGCGGCTTCGAGCGTGGTGGATTTCGCGAGGCTGCGCGGGCAGATGTCCGATCCGGGAAGAGTGCTGAAGTTGTCGCGGCGAATGACACTCTTCTGGGGAGCGGTGCTCATCTTTTTTGGATTGATGAAGTGGGGGCCGTTGCTCGAGACGGGCTTGACGGTTGCCTCCCTGCCCTTCGGTAGCCTGCTTGGCTTGTTTCTGCTGGGCACGTTCGATTCCCGCGCCAGTGCCAGGGGAGCACTAGTGGGAATGTTCGCGGGACTAGCAGGCGTGCTGCTTGTTTTTCAGTACACCAAGGTCGCG
>DASXLU010000509.1:0-5044 GCA_036496065.1 Candidatus Acidiferrum sp. | reverse complement strand
GCGAACAGCACACCGAGTTGTTCGATGTAGAGTTCAAAATAATAACTCAGCACAACATGAATGCGATTGATTTGGCGGGCGAGATGGAAATGCGGACATATGCCCTTGTAGTCGGAGGAAGGATCAGTCCAGGGACCGTAGGTGCCCAGATCGATCTTATTGAGGAACTCGGAAATGTGCGGCGCGGCTGCGGGCTGCGGATGCGCGAGGGAAAAAGGTTGCGGGCCGGCAGTGATGTCGGCATCGTCGCCCATGATGTGCAGGTAGTTGACGGCACCGGCATCGCCGTAGGTGAAATGGCCTTTGCTTTTTGATAGCACGTGAATGAACGGCGCGCTGACCGCGATGAACACGGCGGCGGCGAGGAGAATTGCGGGCAAGCGGCGAAAGCGGTCTTTGGTAAAGAAGAGCGCGGCGATGAAAGCGAAGGAAAGAGGAAACATGACGGCCTTGATGAGGTAGGAGAGGCCGAGGACGAGTCCGAAGAGGGCGTAACGCCAGACCGGCTGTGCGGAGGACGACAGAGTTAGCTGCATACAGAGAGCGGAGGCGAGGAGAAAAATAATGAGGACGAGGATATCGGGCTGCTCGAGGTAAGGCGGAGTGAGAAACGTGGTGACCCAGAAAAAGAGTGTGTAGCCGAGCAATTGGATGGTGCGATCGGAGAGAGGAGTCTGGCTGGTGTCCCGCGGGATTGCATCGCTATTGCGTATTTTCAGGAGCACGGCCAGGAAATATTCGAAGCTGATCAGCGCGACGATCAGGCTGGCGACCGCGAACAAGTGGATGGCGAGCGGCTCGTAATAGGGTGTGACGTGAAACAGCTTGATGCAGAGCGCGAGAAGAAAAGGAAAGCCGGGACTCCAATAGGCATTGACGAGAGCGTGCCAGTTTCCGGCGACACAGGAGTAGGCAATGTCCAGGTAAGAGACGCCGTCGGCATTGAGGACATTGCCCACCGCCAGGGATTGCGCAAACCACGCGACGAGCAGGACGGCCCACACGATCAGTTTCGATGGAAAAGAAAGCTTCATGCGAAGAGGTTCGACAGAGGAACTATCGTACTCGAAATTCGAAAAGTGAACAGTGTCAGGACGAGTACATGCTCCCTTTCTTTCGAGCAAGTACTGCGTCAGTGGCCGGCGGTGGCGGCGGCTACCTGGCGGAGGTAGGTGACTACGTGCGGATGGTTGCGCTCTTCGGCAATTTGCAGGGCGGTCTTGCCGTCGTCGCTGGTGACGGTGGGATCGGCGCCATGCTCGAGGAGCTGGCGGACGATTTCGCGATGACCGTTGGCTGCGGCAGCGAGCAACGGAGTGTAGCCCGGACCGTATCGATAATTCGCGTTGGCGCCACTCTCGAGCAGCCAGCGCACGATCTGCGTGTGCCCTGCAGTGACCGCGCCGGTGAGTGCGTTGTAGCCGGTCCCGTTGGTGGCGGCTGCGTTAAGGTCGGCACCCTTTTCCGCGAGATAGCGCACGACATCGAAATGACCGAACACGGAAGCAAGCGCCACAAGCGGAAAACCGTCGGGAGAGAAAGCGTTGGCGAGCACCGGATCTTTCTCGACAAAGTGCTTGACGCGATCGATGCGCCCGGCGGCAGCGGCATCGTGGATTTCAAGGTCGGCGCCGGCAGCGATCAGCAAATCGCGGATGTCGCGCTGATTTCTGTAAATGGAAGTTAAAACCGCGGAGACACCTTTTTCATCTTTGGCGGAAGCCAAGTCGGGATCGGCCTCGAGCAGAGCTTCCACGCGGGAAATATCGCCGGTCTTGATAGCGTCAAAGAATCCCACTGCGGGACTCATAGGTCTATCCTCCCAAGCAAAGTAGATGACTCGGAACAGCGAGCGGGTACGGGGTGAAGAGTCCGCTGGGCCGGGTAAATCAACGACGAGAGCGGTCTTTGCGGACAGCTTCGTCGATCAGTGCGTCGAGTTCCACGCGGGTCAGGGTAACTTCGTCGGTATCGTTCTCGCCGATGTCGCAAGTTTCCGGCAGTTCCGCGCCACCGCCTGGCGGAGGCGTGACGTGATAGCGCGCGCGAGCCGCCATGAGCTTGGCGACTTCGCGAGTGGTGAGCAGTTGCGGATCGCCGACAAGACGAGCCGCGAGCATGATCTTGGCGAAATGCTCGAGAGTCTCCATTCGGAAGAAGGCGGTCAGCAAATCCGGGCCGCAGGTGACGGCGCCGTGATTGGCGAGGAGCAATGCGTCGTAATGCGGAACGTAGGGCTCCAGAACAGCGCCGAGATCCGGTGTGCCGGGAGTGGCATAGCGCACCAGCGGAATTTTGCCGAGGCAGACCACGATTTCCGGGAGCAGCGCCTGATCGAGCCCGAGGCCTGCAGCAGCAAAGCCGGTGGCGGTAGCAGGGTGGCCGTGACAAACGGCGAGGACATCCGGGCGCATGCGGTAAAACAGCAAGTGCATGCCAGCTTCGGAAGAAATCTTGCGATCTCCCTGGAGGTGTCGTCCTTCCATATCCATCACCACAAGATCCGCGGGCGACATCATGCCCTTGTTCATACAAGTGGGAGTGGTCAGGATGCGATCGGTATCGAGACGAATGGAGAGGTTCCCTTCTCCAGCGACAATGAAGCCGCGCTCGTACATCCAGCGGCCTATCTGGCAAATATCGCGTCGATGCTGATCTTCAGTTTTTGCGAGAAACTCGGGCGATGAGTCCGAAGACACGGTGCGGACTCCTTCCTCGACCACGCAGTGGTCCGTTGCGAGATAGGGGACAGACTTTTTGGGCGCTGCTCGCAGAAAGAGTACGCTTCGTTATTCAGAAAGCCAAGCGCAAATCATGCGTAGATGCCCCGCAGTTTCAGGGCCGTAGCGACCCGGTCAATAGAGAGCATATAAGCCGCGATGCGGTTATTGACCCGGTGCGTTTCAGCATAGCGAACGACTTCGTCAAAGGCCCGGTCCATCACGTCGTATAGGC
Organism: Candidatus Acidiferrum sp.; assembly: GCA_036496065.1. Classification (GTDB taxonomy): domain Bacteria; phylum Acidobacteriota; class Terriglobia; order Acidiferrales; family UBA7541; genus Acidiferrum. The sequence goes on along the minus strand of DASXLU010000509.1, from coordinate 2,089 downwards.
GCTCGTTGACCTCACTTTCACGCCAGAAGAACCCCTGTCGATCTTGCACCCATTCGAAGTAACTGACTGTGACGCCGCCCGCATTCCCGAGGATATCGGGCACAGTAAAGATGCCCTTGGAATCGATAATGGCGTCGGCTTGCCAGGTGGTGGGGCCATTGGCGCCTTCGCAGAGGATCTTGGCTTGCACCTGGTGAGCATTCTGTTCGGTGATCTGGTTTTCGATGGCCGCGGGAATAACCACATCGCAAGGCTGAAATAGGACGTCGCGAGCGCTCATCTTGGCGCCGCCAGCAGGAAATTCCTGCAGGGGCCTCCTCTGGGTGTAGACCCAGTCGATGACCTTGGAGACGTCGAAACCGTTCTCGTTGTAGAGGCCGCCGCCGATGTCGGCGAGACCAACGATCTTATAGCCGGCTTTTTGCATGAGTTCGGCAGCGAGCGAACCGACGTTGCCGAATCCCTGGATCGCCACGCGAGTAGTTTCTTTCTTCATGCCGAGCTTGGCGAGCGCCTTGTCGACGCAAATCATCACGCCGCGTCCGGTAGCTTCGCGACGGCCACGTGAGCCGCCGAGTTCGATGGGCTTCCCGGTGACGACGGCGGTGGTGGCCTGGCGAGCATGCATGGAGTAAGTGTCCATTACCCACGCCATGGTCTGCTCGTTGGTGCCAACGTCCGGGGCCGGAACATCGCGCTCGGGACCCAGCCAGTCGGAAAGTTCCGCGGTGTAACGGCGGGTGAGGCGTTCGATCTCGCCACGAGACATCTTGCGCGGATCACAGATGATGCCGCCCTTGGCGCCGCCGAAGGGAATGTCGACCACGGCGCACTTCCAGGTCATCCACGCAGCGAGGGCGCGCACTTCATCGATGCTTACGTCCGGCGCGAAGCGAATGCCACCTTTACCGGGACCGCGAACGGTGGAGTGCAGCACGCGGTAGCCGGTGAAGACTTCCAGTTGGCCATTGTCCATGCCAACAGGAATGTACAGGGTGATTTCCTTGTCGGGATATTTCAGGTAGCGGTAAATTCCCTGTTCGAGGCCAAGTTTGTTGGCGGCCACTTCGAAACGCGCTTCGGCGTTCTGGTAGACATTCATCTCTTCCGGTGCTGGCGTAATCGACATGCAGAAGTCTCCTTCACAAGATGCGACCGCAGCGAGCGCGGCCGGCGATGTTACACAATTCGGCCTGTGAGAGACGTGCAGGCACGAAAAAAGATGGGTCAACAGGGACTATTGCGGCGGGCTACCCACCCACCGGAACTTCCGATTGACCGGGATTTCAGTATACGAAGCGAAAACGGTGACCGCAAGGCGGCCGGGCAGGCGCAGTTGCGAAACGAGAACGCATTGTTCCGAGTTGCATTGACGGGAGTTCGCTCGCCACCTACGATGCGGATAAATCTTATGAAGCGCTACTTCTGGATACGGTTACGACTGTTCTTGCGGCAAGCACGCTGGGGATTTGGATTGATGGCAGCCTGGTTCCTGTTGGGCACGTTTTTGTTTCACTTCGCCGAAGGCCTGAATTTTCGCGACGCGGTGCTGAATGCCGTTTATCTGGAAAAGAGTCCTGGGAACGTTTGGGAGTTGTATTCTTTCTGGGGCCAATGCGTGCTGTTCGGAATCGTGATTTCGATATTTTTCCTGGAGGCATTGCAACGCTACAACCCACAGGAGGGCTGCCGGATGCTGGCAAAGGAAATTCGGAATCATGTGATTGTGGTGGGCTACACACATTTGGGCGCGCGCATCGTGGAACACCTGAAGCAAGCAGGGGCGCCTTACGTTCTAATCGAAAAGGATCCTGCGGTGGTCGACGATTTGGTTCGCGGTGGAGAACCGGTAATCGTTGACAATGCCAAGCAAAGTTCCACGCTGGCGGACGCCGGCATCGCACATGCCAAGACGATTATAGTGGCCACGAATAACGTGGAAACGGCGCTGCTGGTGACGAAAATGGCTCGCGAGGCGAATCCCAAGGCGCACATTATCGTGCGCTGTTACGTGGATGACTTTGCGGAAATCCTGGAGAGCCTGGGCGCGAATGAAGTAATCTCCAGCTCGAAAAGCGCATTCGAAGGA
>DASXLU010000508.1:0-2849 GCA_036496065.1 Candidatus Acidiferrum sp. | reverse complement strand
TGGGACGAGAAACTGGACGGAAGGCTGGCGCAAGCATTAATGAGCGTCCAAGCCGTGAAAGCTGTAGAAATAGGCTCGGGTGTAACTGCCGCTGGCTCCTATGGCAGCGAAGTTCAAGACGAGATTTCATACGACAAAGCTGCACGCAAGTTCCGCAGGGCGAGCAACCGGGCTGGCGGAGTGGAAGGCGGAATCACCAACGGCGAAGATTTGGTCGTTCGCGGATATCTGAAGCCCATTTCCACGCTGCGCAAGGCCCTGGGTACCGCCGATATGGTGACCAAGGAGCCGGTGCAGGCCGCCTACGAGCGTTCGGACTGGTGTGTGGTGCCGGCAGGGGGTGTTGCGGGAGAGGCAATGGTGGCACTTGTGCTAGCGGATGCTTTTCTGCAAAAATTTGGAGGAGATTCACTCACCGAGATGCGACGGAATTTAGAAGGCTATGCCCAACAAATCGACGAGTTCTGAACCTACTCAAGCGCCTGACAAGACGGCCGAGACAACGGCGTCGCCTGCGCGCAAGATCTATCCCATCGTGAAGTATGGCGACCCGGTACTGGAAAAGTCCGCTGCCGGAGTCAAAAATTTCAACGTCGACCTGGAACAGCTGGCCGAAGACATGTTTGCGTCGATGTACGCGGCATCGGGCGTAGGACTGGCCGCTCCCCAGGTTGGCAAAAGCATCCGCCTGGCGGTGGTCGACGTCACCGCAGGGAAAAATCCTGAAGCGAAAATCGTGCTGGTGAACCCGGAAATCATTCATGCCGAGGGTGAAGTGCGTGAAGAAGAAGGCTGCCTGTCGATTCCCGGATTTCGCGGATATGTAGTGCGGCCACAGTTTGTGACCGTGCGGGCACAAAATGCCAAGGGTGAAACGTTTGAGATTCGCGGAGAAAACCTCTTGGCGCGGGCGTTTTGCCACGAAATCGATCACCTGAACGGAGTACTGTTTCTGCAGCATTTGAGCATGCTGAAGCGCGATTTGATCCGCCGCAAGATCAAGAAGCTTCGGAAACAGGGCGAGTGGTAACGAGCGCACAGTCCGAAGTGACTGTGCCACCGGTCGTGCTGTGAAGCGGTTGCGGATGGTGTTTTGCGGGACGCCGCAGTTTGCCGTGCCTTCCTTGAAGTATCTGCTGACACAAGAAGAATTCGAAATCGCTGGAATTTTTACGCAGCCGGACCGCCCGAGCGGGCGCGGCCAGGAGATTTCGTTCTCGCCAGTAAAGGCAGTGGCGCTGGCGGCGGGAATTCCCGTGTATCAGCCGCAGAAAATCCGTGCTCCGGAAGCGGAAGAGCAACTGCGCGCGTTGGCGCCGTCTGTGATTGTCATCATTGCGTACGGCCAGATCATTCCTGCACGGTTGTTGAGTATCCCTGAGCACGGTTGGATTAATTTACATGCATCACTGCTGCCGAAATATCGCGGAGCGGCCCCAATCAATTGGGCTATCGTGAACGGCGAGACGCGCACCGGAAATACCACGATGCGCATCGACGCTGGGATGGACACCGGCGAAATGTTGCTGCAGGAAGAATTGGCGATCGGCCCGAAAGAGACAGCGCCGGAAGTAGCGGCCCGGCTTTCCGAAGCGGGCGCCCCGTTGATGGCGAGAACACTGCGAGGATTGCGCGACGGCACACTGACTGGGCGAGCACAAAATCACGCGGAAGCCAGCCTGGCGCCAATGTTGAAACGCGAAGACGGGCTGATCGATTGGACGCAGTCCGCACAGGCGATATTCAACCGAATGCGCGGATTTGCGCCATGGCCCGGCACATTCAGCGAATTCCGCGGTCAGACTTGCCATCTTTGGGGTGAGCCGGTGTCCAATGAGGTGGCCGACGCGTCGCCGGGAACTTTGTTGCAGCTCAAGGGCGGATTGCGGGTGGCATGCGAGCAAGGCAGCGTATTGCAGCTTTCTTCCGTCAAACTGGAAGGGCGCAAACAAGTTTCCGCGGCTGAGTTTGCCAACGGAGCGAGGTTGCAGGTTGGGGAACGGCTGGGAAAGTGGTGATTTGCGCAGCCCGTCCCCGTCAGGCATACTCGCGGTTTATACCCTCTTCGAAAAGATCAGCAGGATTGGGAGTCAACCTTTCATGAACAGCACGAGTGCAGGAACCGGCGTACGGCCTATTTCCATCTCCAATTGGGCTAAATTGCGGCAGGCAGCGAGTTGGGTGCTTGCAATACAAATGGCCTTTTTGCCCCTGGCAACCGTAGCGGGAGAGAAGGAAAAGCCTGCGTCCAAAGCGACGAGCGATGCCGTGCTGGATGTGCTGCAAGCCGAGCTGATTAGAGCCAAGACCAGCCTTAGCAAGAACGATCCCGCGCCTTACTACTTGAGCTACACGGTATACGACCAGGATCAAATCGTGATCGCCGGCGCCTATGGCGGGCTGCTGACCGATACGGATGGACGACGGCGCTCGGTGGACGTAACCATGCGCGTGGGCGCTCCTGAGCTAGACAACACACACGGACAGAGCCGCCAGAGCGGGATGACCTCGGGTTCCCTGCCCCTGAATGGCGATGCGGACGCTACTTCGCGGATCTTATGGGAATTGACCGACCGGGCATACAAGCGCGCGGCACCATCGTATTCGAACGTGAAGACGAATACCGCGGTACAGGCAGAGGAAGAAGACAAATCGCCAGACTTTTCGAAAGAAACCGCCCAGACGCACGTCGGAGAAAAACTCGCCGCGCCGCCGTTTGACCGCAAGGCATGGGAAGACGAAGTGCGCAGGGTGTCCGCATCGTTCCGCAAGTATCCGGAAGTGTACTTTGCGACGGTGATGGTGCAGGTATCCACCTCGAATTCGCGAATGGTGGCTAGCGATGGCTC
>DASXLU010000507.1:0-5833 GCA_036496065.1 Candidatus Acidiferrum sp. | reverse complement strand
GACAATTCGCAGCGCGCCGCAATCGTCGGCAGCCACTCTCCGAAAGCGCGCCCGGAAAACGAAACGGGCCGAGTGCCCGGCGGCACCAAACTGCAAAGCATGAGCATCGTGTTCAGCCGTTCCGCGCAGCAGGAAGCCGATTTACGGAATCTGATCGCCGCGCAGCAGAATCCCGCGTCGCCGCAATATCACAAGTGGCTCTCGCCCGATGATTTCGCCGCGCGTTTTGGCGTGGCCGATGCGGACATCGCGAAGGTAACGCAATGGCTGCAGCGGCAAGGCTTCACTGTGGACAGCGTGGCGCGCAGCAAAAACCGCATCAATTTCTCCGGCGCGGTGCAGCAGGCCGAAGCGGCATTCGCCACGGAGCTGCACTACTACACCGTGAATGGCCAGCAACATTTCGCGCCGTCCGCGGACATCAGCGTGCCTGCGGCGCTGGCCGGATTGGTGCAAAACGTGACAAATCTCTCGACGTTCAAGCCCAGGTCGCACACCATTCGCCGGCCGATTGCGAACTTCACTTCTTCGCAGACCGGCAATCATTTTCTGACGCCAAAAGATGTGGCCACGATTTACGACATTAATCCGGCCTACAACGCAGGATTGAACGGCACGGGCCAGTCGATCGCGGTGGTGGGCCAATCGGCCGTAGCGCTCACCGACATCGAAAATTTTCAGAGCGCCGCGGGATTGCCCAAGAAAGATCCTACGGTTATCCTTGTGCCGAATTCCGGGACCTCCACCATCGTGAACGGCGACGAATCAGAATCCGATCTGGACCTGGAATACGCGGGAGGAACTGCGCCCGGCGCGACAATTATTTTCGTCTACGTAGGCAATTCGCCGAATACCAGCGTGTGGAACTCGATAGTCTACGCAGTCGACAATAAGACCGCGCCGATTATCAGCACCAGTTACGGCGATTGCGAGACGGTGTACAGCCCGACCGAATATTCGTCGATGAACGGCGTGTTGGCGCAAGCGGCCGCGCAGGGCCAGACGGTCGTTGCTCCTTCGGGAGACAGTGGGTCCACCGATTGTTCCGGCATTTCGGGCCTGACTATCGCGCAGCAGCAAGCGTTGGCCGTCGATTTTCCCGCGAGCAGCCAGTACGCCACCGGCATGGGCGGCTCAGAATTTCCCGCAGCCGACGTGGCTACCACGGCCAGCAATTTTTGGACGCCCGCAAGCGGCAGCGACATAATCGGCTCGGCAATTTCATACATTCCCGAGATGGTGTGGAACGACGATGATTCGACCGCTACCCAACTTTCCGCGGGCGGCGGAGGCGCGAGCGCGCTCACGGCGCGGCCCAGTTGGCAAATCGGCGTGCCGGGAATTCCGTCGGGGAATTTTCGGCTGGTGCCGGATATTTCGCTCACCGCATCGCCGAACAATGCGGGCTTTCTGTATTGCTCGAGCGACCCCACCACGAAAATCACCGGTAGCTGCGCCAACGGATTTCGCGATACCAGCAACATGAATCTGACCGTCGCGGGCGGCACCAGTTTTGATGTGCCCATGTTTGCGGGCATGGTGGCGATCATCAATCAGAAGCTGAATTCCGCCGGGCAAGGCGTGGTGAATCCCACGCTGTATTCGCTGGCGGCAAATTCCGCAACGTACACGGCAGCGTTTCACGACATCACCAGCGGCAACAACGAATGCCTGGGCAGCGCAACGTTGTGCGCGGGAGCCGGTACGATGCAATTTTCGGCGGGCACCGGTTACGACGAAGCATCGGGCCTGGGCTCGATCGATTTCGCTGCGTTGCTGGCGGCTTGGCCCCCAGGCACGGTGACTGGCGGCTCCGCGGGATTCACGCTCGGCGCGACCAACGTGACGGTTGCGGCGGGCAGTTCGGGCACGAGCACGGTGACAGTTACGCCGCAGAACGGCTACACCGGCACAATTTCGTGGAAGGTGACCAGCAGCCCCAGCGTGGCGAACGCGTGCTTCATCATCGCGAACACTACCGTCAGCGGCACGAGCGCTGTAACCGCGATGCTCACTGTCGACACCACGTCCACCGCATGTGCCAGCGCGGCGATGAAGAGCGGCGGCGGCCAACAGCGAAACAGTATGCCCAGCTCCATTCCGATTGCTCATCGCAATCACGACGCGCCTCCACCGCGCGGCGGCGGCGAGTTGAACTATGCGCAGGCGGGCTTCGGCGGATTCGCCGGATTGCTTTTCGTGGGCTTGCTGGGATTTCGTTCGCGCACGCGCAAGTTGAGCGCATTGGCCGGTATTCTACTGCTTGCGGCGATGGGCTGGACGCTTTCCGGCTGCTCGAGTTCGGGCTCGTCTTCTTCCTCCACCACTTCGTCGGGCGGCACCGCGGCGAAGGGCACCTACACGCTGACGGTGGTTGGCACCGACATGACCACATCGTCAATCACCGCATCGACAACGCTGACGCTGACGATCAACTGATCGCAATCCAGGGAATCGCAACTAAAACAACCGTACCTCTCCGCTCGATGATGTAGCACTGGTGTTGCGCGATTTTCATGTGCTTGCCACGTTCCTTTGTGATAGACAGGCCTGCGCCTCGAATCGAAGTGCCCAGCCAATAGGAGAAGACTATGAGAGTGGGTGTGTCTGTTTCTATTGCTGTATTGCTTGCTGCGTCTGTGCCCGCTGTGTTCGCCCAAACCGGCAGCAGTGGTGCACCGGCCAACGCCAAGCCGATTCAATCGACCAACGTCCAACCTAGATTTAAGTCCATCAACAAACTTTCCGCCTCCACGCAAGCGGCGCTGCAGGCGGATGGAGACAGCAACGGAAATGCCGGCGGTAACAGCGGCAAGATACGCTCCATTCCGCACTGGCACGGCTCGTTCACCTATCAGAACACGGTGTTTCCCTACATTATGGCCGGGCAAAATCCGCGCCTCGGCGGCACAACGGCCATCGGCACGCAATTGATCCCGATAAATGTCGTGGTCGACGGCTGCACCGACGCCAACGGAAATCCTGTGGCCTTCAACATCGACACTGGAACCATTCGCAACACGCTGCTTTCTCCTGAATTCCAGCCGGCCAGCTTTGATACGGGATTCACGCAGTACACCGACGCGGTGCAGCGCGCCGAATTTCATTCCGTGCAGAAAAATAATTGGCACACGCTGCTGGACAATCCCCAAATCCTGGAACCAGTAACCGTGGAAGTTCCGCCGGAAGATTCTGCTTGCTTGTTTTTTCCACCAAACGGCAAGCCCTTCGCCGATGTGGACATCGATTATTTTGCCGGGCAACTGGAGACAATCCTGGAACTGGAGAATGTCGATCCAACGGCGCTCTCGATCCTGTTGACCAAAGACATCGTGCTCTACTTCAATGGAAACATTTTCGATTGCTGCGTCATCGGATTTCATTCTGCCGGGCCGGTGTTGGGCGTGGTCGGCAATCCGGCGCAAACCTTTGCGTGGGCTTCGTGGCTTTCGCCGGCCGACGGTTTTGGCGGCGGGTTTGAAGATGTTTTGCCGCTGAGCCATGAAATCGGCGAATGGGCCAACGATCCGTACACCAACAATATCGTTCCGCCGTGGCAAGAACCGAATGGTTCAGGCAACTGTGGCGGGAACTTTTTGGAAGTCGGCGACCCGGTAGAAGTATTGGCTGACCCCTCGAATGCCGTGTCGCTGGAAGGCTACACCTACCACGTGCAAACGCTGGCGCTGCTGCAGTGGTTCAGCCGCGAAAATCCTTCCAGCGCGATTGATGGCGCGTACAGCTTTGCCAATGAAGGCGTGCTGACCTCGCCGTCGGTTGCTTGCACGACGAAGTAACGGACGCGAAGCGAAGAAAAACGGAGCAGGCGAGAAGAAGCATTTCGCTCGCTCTGAAAAACGTAGTATTTCAAAAATAGCCCGGGCCTTCACCAGGTCCGGGCTATTTTGTTTTTGCGAAGAAAATTGTAGTTCTCCGCGAATGCCTGAATTTGCGGAGGCGCGCGATTCGTCGCCTTGGCGGATGTGCTGTTACTCTGGAATAGCAGCCATTTTCCTTTGCGAGAAGAATTCTTCACTTGCCACCGATTATCAGCGCACAACGATTAGCGAAGCGTTTTGGGGCCGACCCGCTGTTCCGCGAGATTTCCTTCACGGTTTCCGAGGGCGATCGCATCGGCATCGTCGGGCCCAACGGCTCCGGCAAATCCACGCTGCTGGCCATGCTCGATGGGCGCGTCACGCCGGATAGCGGCGAAGTGGCCGTGCGCAAAAACACGCGCATGAGCTGCGTGCTGCAAATCTCTGAATATTCCGCGGAAGATACCGTGGGCTCGGTGATCGATCGCGCGCTGGATGCGGCGAACGTGCGCGAATCCGAACGCGCCGGACGCATGGCGGGAATTCTGGGGCGCGCGGGATTTGCGGACCTGAATATTTCCGCGGCGTCGCTTTCCGGTGGATGGCGCAAGCGATTGGGAATTGTGGAAGCGCTGGTGCAGCAACCGGACGTGTTGCTGCTAGACGAGCCAACGAATCACCTGGATCTCGCGGGAATCGAGTGGCTGGAGACGGTGCTGCAAAGTGCAGCATTCGCCTGCGTGGTGGTCAGCCACGACCGCTACTTCCTGGAAAATGTCAGCAACGCCATCGTGGAAATTAATCCTGCGTATGAGAACGGCGCGTTTCGCGTGGATGGCAATTACAGCGCGTTTCTGGAAGCCAAGGAAGCGTATCTGCACGCACAGAAAAATCGCCAGGAAGCGCTGGAAAATCGCGTGCACACGGAAATCGACTGGTTGCGCCGCGGGCCCAAAGCGCGCACCACAAAATCAAAAGCGCGCATCGACAAGGCGCATGAACTGATCGGCGAACTGGGCGAGATGAACGCGCGCACCCGCACCACCAGCGCGAAAATCGATTTCACCGCGTCAGACCGCAAGACCAAGCAACTGGTTACGCTCGACGCCGTGGGACATGCGCTCGGCGGACGCACTTTGTTTCGCGACATCCACTTCGTGATCACTTCGGGAATGCGAGTCGGCCTGGTGGGGCCAAATGGCAGCGGCAAAACCACGTTGCTGCGCCTGCTGAAAGGCGAAAACAAGCCGGACGAGGGCGTGATCAAGTTGGCGGAGAATTTGCGCATCGTATATTTCGATCAGAACCGCGAACTCGATCCGGACATTACTTTGCGGCGCGCGCTGGCTCCCGATAGCGATTCGGTGATTTACCAGGACCGCGTAATCCATGTGGCCGCGTGGGCCGCGCGATTTTTGTTCAGCGGCGAATCGCTGAACCAACGCGTAGGCAGGCTTTCCGGCGGCGAACGCGCGCGCGTGCTGATCGCGCAATTGATGCTGCAGGCCGCGGATGTGCTGCTGCTCGACGAGCCTACCAACGATCTGGATATTCCTACGCTGGAAATACTGGAAGAAAGCCTGCTGGAATATCGGGGCGCGCTGGTGCTGGTGACGCACGATCGCTACATGCTGGATCGCGTGTCCACGGTGGTGCTGGGGCTCGATGGCTTAGGCGGCGCGGAACGCTTCGCGGACTATTCGCAGTGGGATGTTTGGCAGCGCGCGCAAAAGGCCGAAGCAAAAAGCTTGGGTGCGCCGACTGCGCCTGGTGCGGGCGGCGTCGCGGCGGCAGGAACGAGCACGAAGCCGGGCGCGAAGAAGAAGCTGTCTTACAAAGAGCAGCGTGAACTGGATTCCATGGAAGAGCGCATTGCCGAAGCGGAAAAACAACTGCAGGAGAAACACGATGCGCTGCTCGATCCCCAGGTGATGAGCGATGCGGCGCGTCTGCGCGAAGTGTCGCTGGAACTGGAAGCTTCGCAGAATGCCATCGATACGCTTTACGCCCGCTGG
>DASXLU010000506.1:0-8000 GCA_036496065.1 Candidatus Acidiferrum sp. | reverse complement strand
CTGCACTCTCTCAATCTCTTGAAGGGTCAGCTGGTCCCCAGATCGATCATAAATCCGTGTGGTCGACGGACTGATATGTCCGGCGATCCGCTGCGCGATCTCGATTGTGCCCCCCGAATTCATGTATTCGGTAACGCCCGTTGCACGGAAACTGTGACAACCAACTCGTTTCAGTATCCTACTAGCCTTCGCCCGTTTCTCAACCAGCTTCAACACACTCCGACGATCCAGGCGTCTGAGTGTAATCGTTTCACGATTCTTGCCGAAGGAAGGAAAAAGTGGAGCACTCGGGTTTGATGCCAGGTAAGAGCGTTCAAGCCAAAGGTCGACAGCTTCTTTAGCCTTCGAGTGCACCGGTACCTCGTGTTCTTTCCCTCGTTTTTCTTCGAACCGCAACCAGCGCGTGGCGCCTCGTTCGTAGTAATCGGCAACACTCAGGTTGATGAGGGCAGACACCCGGCACCAGGAATAGAGCAGCACACAGAAGATCGCCTTATCCCGAATGTCTTTTAACGAATTCGGGCTTATCGAGTCCAAGAACGCTACGATTTCGGCTTCTTCAAAGACCGGGGTATGGGAGGATTCTGGCCCTTGGGGAGCAATGGAACAATAGATGCAGTTAAGGTTCATCGTCCGCGGGAGTGGGCATAGCACTGCGACGATTTGAGCGTCAGGCACCGCAACACTTTTTGTACTTTTTGCCGCTGCCACATGGGCAGGGGTCGTTTCGACCAGGTTTGGGCGCCTGCAACCGGATTGTCTTCCGGCTTAGGGCGCGGCGATACAAGCGCCGCAACAGGGCTTGGCGCTTGGCCAAGACGGAATCTACATCCGGTAGGACTTTTTTTAGCGCATCGACGAAAGCCTTCCCGGACCAGCGTCTATCCTTCACGTTTGAGAGCGCTTCGATTTGTCCCGTATCGTACGCGTACCGAATGCACAGTGTCGGTTCGCTGCCATTACCGCTGGGTTGGGCAGATGGGCGGAGTTCAAAGAACGAAAGGACAGCTTCTTGACACGAGCACTTCGCACGGACGCAGTGTTGGTCGTCAAGCACCCAGGTGTGAGCCCCGAGCGTGAACTCAATCGGTTTGGCGTACGGGAGGATTTCGTAATACCCGACCATACTGCCGTCGCCCGCCAAGACATCAGGGGGAAAGTGCGCGTCGATCTGATCCGGATCGGCGTGCTCGGTCAAGTACCGTTTAGCACTGAGATAAAAGCCCCAGAGCCTGTTCCAGTCCGCTTTGCTGATCTCGTTCGCGATAGCCTTGGCCACGGTGATCGATGCGGGATCAGACTTCAGTTTCCCGAAGTTGCCAATCTCGCGCTTCTCCAAATCCATTTCCAGGCACACAGGGACGTAGTCCTTAGGCGACAGCTCTGGTAGCTCTGGGGAGCAGCGGAGCGTTACACGCTCGCATTGGCAAACGGGACTCGGGCAAACGCTGGTTTCGAAACGATAACGCCGTCCAGCGAGGTCGCCTTGTTCAAGGAGCAGCCAGCCGGTGGCGCTTTGGGATGATGGCAGCATCAATTCCATACAGTTATGCGGCACATTGCATGCTCATGAATGGATGGCGACCAGAAAATCTGATGAATCGGCGTCAGCGAGTCGGTATATAGTCGCAGCGTGAACCTTAAAGGTTCTGGCGATATCGGAGACGGATTTGCCTTCCAGAACAAGCCGGCGTGCCAACTGTTCCTGATCTATACTCAGTTTTCGAGGGCGCCCGAATCGCACTCCTCTTTTCTGGGCAGCTTCTCTCCCTGCACTGGTTCGCTCTCGTATCAGATCCCTCTCAAACTCCGCGATACCGGCGAAAATAGTCATGATCATTTTGCCAGCGTGCGTTGTGGTATCAGCCCAAGGCTCAGAGAGCGACCGAAACTTTCCACCAGCCTCACGGATTAATTCCATGGTTGCCAATAGATTGCGGGTAGAACGCGCTAAACGGTCTAGTTTCCAGACGACAATCGTATCGCCAGCCCGAAGCTGATCGAGCATACGCTGAAACTGGGGCCGCTCGCGCTTGGCGCTAGAGACTTTCTCCCGGAAGATTTTTTTGCAGCCGGCTTTTTCAAGCGCTCGAAGCTGTAGATCAAGGTTCTGCTCAAAGGTCGAAACGCGTGCGTAGCCTATCTTCATCTTGATAAGGCTTCGCAAAAATCCTCGCAAAAACCTTCCCTTTTGCAAGATACTTTTGCAAAACCGCGTTCACTCGGGAAACACCCTTTCGAAGAACTTTCACAAAACTTAAGAGTTTTGCAAACCACTTTCAGAAACTAAACCCATGCCTGTCAGTTTCCTCACTGCCGCGCAGCGTGAAAGCTATGGCCATTTTGCTGGAACACCAACGGCGGATGAACTAGGCCGCTACTTCCATCTGGACGACGACGACCGCAAGTTGATTGCGCAGAGGCGAGGCGAGTCCAACCGGTTGGGGTTTGCCCTGCAACTCACCACTGTGCGTTTTCTGGGGAGCTTCCTGGACGATCCCACGAGCTTGCCGCAGACGGTGATCCATGCGGTTGCTAGACAGCTCCAAATCACAAACTTGGATTGCCTGGCGAGCTATCAAGACAAGCGGCAACGCCTTATCCATGTCGAAGAAATCTGTGCCCGCTATGGCTATCGCGAATTCGGAAATGCCGATGTAGGGTTTCGTCTGACTCGATGGGTCTATGCGCTTTGCTGGACGGGCACCGAGCGACCGAGCGTACTTTTCGATCGTGCCACCGCGTGGATGCTTGCGCACAAGGTATTACTCCCAGGTGCGAGCCTGCTCGAGCGGTTTGTTGCCAAGCTCCGAAGCCGAGTTGAGGCCCGGCTGTGGCGTATTCTGTGCAAAGCCATCACCCCAGAAAGCCGCTCGCACCTGGAGGACTTGCTTCGGGTCCCGGAAGGTGGTCGCAATTCTTGGCTCGACCGGTTGCGCCGGGGACCGGTGAGGGTTAGCGCGCCCGCGCTGGTTCGCGCGATTGCCCGTCTACAGTCGGTGCGCGACCTGGGAATCAAATTGCCAACAACCGCGCATATTCCGCCCAGCCGTTTGGCGTCCTTGGCGCGTTTCGCGAATAACGCCAAGGTCACAGCCGTGGCCAGACTGCCATCGGCACGCCGACTAGCGACGCTGATTGCCTTCGTTCATAGCCTCGAAGCCATCGCGCACGATGACGCATTGGAAGTCCTGGACATGCTTTTGCAGGATCTGTTCGGCGCGGCGATGCAGGCCGACAAGAAAGCCCGGCTGCGTAGCTTGAAGGACCTCGATTTAGCGGCGATCACGCTGGCGGAAGCCTGCTACTTTTTGCTCGATCCGACGCTGCCCGACAGCGAGTTGCGTACTGCCGTCTTCACGCGCATTCCACCCAACATGCTTGCACAGGCGTTGGGAGATGTCGGCGCGTTGACCCGCCCGCCCGACGACGTGTTTTACAAAGAGTTGGTGGCGCGCTATCGCAGCGTTCGTCGGTTCCTACCCACAGTGCTCAAACACATCCAATTCGGCGCAAGCCCCTGCGGGGAGCCCGTCGTCAAGGCGCTTGATTATCTGCGCTTGAGGGAGATGAAGCAACTCGATCAAGACGCTCCGCTGGCTGTGGTCAGTAAGCCGTGGCAACGTCACGTCCTGCTTGAAGATGGTAGCGTTGACCCGCGCGCATACACCTTTTGCGCACTCGATCAACTGCGCACCGCGATTCGCCGGCGCGATGTCTTTGTAAGTCCGAGCTGGCGTTATGCCGATCCGCGCATCGGGCTGCTCACCGGCGGCGAATGGGACACCGCACGACCGATCATTTGCCGCACCTTGGGCTTCACCTCAGATCCGGCACCAGTGCTTTCGGCTCTCGCACAAGAACTGGATCAGACCTATCGCGCCGTCGCGGCGCGCCTGCCGAATAATTCGGCTGTGCGATTCGAAACCGTGGAGGGCAGAAAGGAACTTGTCTTAAGCCCTTTCGATAAGCTGGAAGAACCGCCATCGCTCTTAGCTTTGCGCGATGCGGTAGCGGCAAGACTACCACGTGTCGATTTGCCAGAGATCCTGTTGGAGATTGCCGCACGCACGGGTTTCACTGATGCCTTTACGCACATCACCGAACGCACGGCACGTGCCGCTGACTTGAGCACGAGCCTGTGTGCGGTATTGCTTGCGGAAGCCTGCAATACCGGTCCCGAACCGTTGGTACACAATGATATTCCCGCTCTACGGCGCGATCGGTTATCTTGGGTTAACCAGAACTATATCCGCGACGAGACCTTGATCGCTGCCAATGCCAACCTGGTTTCGGCGCAAAATCAGATTCCGCTGGCGCACGCCTGGGGTGGCGGGGAAGTGGCCTCGGCCGACGGCATGCGATTTGTGGTGCCGATCCGCACGGTGCATGCTGGACCCAATCCGAAGTATTTTGGCGTTGGCTCCGGCGTGACGTATTACGACCTTACCTCCAACCAGTTTACCGGCCTAAACGGCATCGCCGTGCCCGGCACCTTGCGCGACAGCCTAGTCTTGCTCGCTGTGGTGCTCGAGCAGCAGACCGAATTGCAGCCGACCCAGATCATGACTGATACTGGAGCCTACAGCGATGTCGTCTTTGGGCTTTTCCGACTCCTGGGCTACCGATTCAGTCCGCGACTGGCCGATATCGGCGGCACCCGCTTCTGGCGAATCGATCCAAAGGCCGATTATGGCCAACTCAATTGGATCGCTCGGCAGCGGGTCAACTTACAATTAATCGCTGCACATTGGGATGACTTGTTACGCTTGGCTGGCTCGCTCAAACTCGGGCGGGTGCCAGCAACCGGCATTATGCGCACTCTCCAAGTGGCCGATAGACCAACCCGGCTGGCCCAAGCCCTGGCAGAATTCGGCCGGATTGACAAAACTCTGCATAGTTTGACTTACATTGATGATGAAAATCGGCGCCGCGCAACGCTAACCCAGCTCAATCGCGGTGAAGGCCGGCATAGTTTGGGCCGAGCGGTGTTCCACGGAAAACGGGGCGAATTGCGGCAGCGTTACCGAGAAGGCCAGGAGGACCAGTTAGGTGCATTAGGACTCGTGCTCAACGTCATTGTATTGTGGAACACAATCTACATGGATGCCGCACTCACCCAACTCCGCGCGGAAGGCTATTCCGTGCGGGATGAAGATGTGGCACGGCTATCGCCACTCATTCATGAACACATCAATATGTTGGGCCGCTACTCCTTTGTGGTACCGGAACCCGTGATCCGTGGCGAACTCAGGCCGCTGCGCACTCCAGCGGACGATGAGCCTTAACTGCATCTAATGTTCCGTTACTCCCCAAACCCCTACTTCAACTGAGCGAGCATCTATAGGTGATCCCATCAGATCGAGGGGATTTGGAAGAGGTTCCCCGCGCTTGCGCATGAGCGCGCAATTTAACACGTATCGGCGCTTCGTCTTCGCCAGCTCACGGGCTGCCGATCATTGCGGTGAATGCTTCGCGATGCGGCGCCAACGGCACCGTCTGCGTGGCGCCCAATCGTCGCCGCGTTGCTCGACCTCGGCAAGGCAGGGGGGATAACGCCGCGTGTGTTCGGCGCGCTGCATTGGCAGCATGCGACCGGCCTGCCCTACCTGACCTCGCGATCGGACCTGGACCTGATCTGGTCGATTTCAGACGAGCGCACCGCTGCCTTGCTCGTGGAAGGGCTGCTCCGGCTGGACGCAGACGGCCCGGTTCGCCTCGACGGTGAACTGGAGCTACCCGACGGCGGGGCGGTGAACTGGCGCGAGCTGGCCCAGAGAGGTGCCGACCTGGGTGACGAACTGCTGGTCAAGACGATGGATGTGCCGTCCGAGCGTGTAGGCTTCCAACCGCACCGAGCGGACGCCGATGTAGCCAGCGATACTTTGAATTCACGTCGCGTCGCAATCCGACCTGAAACGCCAGCCCGTCTTTGTGGCTTTGCCATTGCCAGGAGACTGTTTACGACCCTAAGTCCATCGGGGTGGCGACCCAGGTGTAACCATCGGCATCCTTGCGCAGATGCCCGAGCCCTGGGAAAGGGAAATGGTAAGCAAGAATCGCGTGCCTTTCCTGCACGATCTGGTCAAAAACGCGGATCCGGGTTTCAGCCGCTTTTGCGGAGTCATCGTCGAACGCGAACCCCCAGCGAGGCCGCTTGAGCAATAGAACTTGGTGGTGGCTTAGATCTCCGATGACAATCAGCGTCTCGCCACGACTCTCGATCGCGTAGATGTAATGACCTGGGCTATGTCCAGTCGCCGCGTGTGCTGTGATCCCGGGCACGACTTGCTTGTCGTCCTCGACGAAGATCAAGCGGTCACGGTAGGGTAAGAGGTTGTAGCGTGCCCCGCTGAAGTAGTCCTTCTTCAGCTGAGTAGGAGCTTCGGGGATGTGCGTTAGATCCGTCCAGTAATCGTAGTCCGTGGCACTGATTGCGATTTTCGCATTCGGATAAAGTCGATTTCCGTCATCGTCCACCAATCCCCAGCAGTGGTCCGGATGCGCATGCGTTATGGCCACTAAGCCAATATCCTCGGGATTTATCCCGGCCGCACGCATGTTCCAGATCGCTCTGCCGATATCTGGACCGAAACTCGATTTACCGAAGGATTGATTCACACCGCAGCCAGTATCAAAAAGAACGAGGCTCTCGCCGGTGTTCACAATCAGAAGGTTCTGATTCAAGGTCATGCTGTCCGTGGGCAGAAAGGCGGCGGTTAGCAATTCTGCTATTTCCTTTGGGTCGGCTTTGGGGAAAGTGTCTGCTGGCGGCCCCATCCTTAGAGGGCCATCCGTAACCACCGTGCACTGGAAATCCCCATGACGGAAACGTGTCCAGCCGACAAATGAGTCCTTGGCTTCACCGGCCCGTGTGTCTATTTGTGCGTCAGTAAATTCGGACGCGTAGTACTCAGCCTCTTTGTCGTTCATTTTAGAGCTTTCAAGTGGAGTGCTCGGTGTCGATGCGGTGACCGTGTGTGGTTATTAGTGCTCATGGTCTTGCTATCGCATCTGCTACCTTATCTGAGAAATCGTACTAATAGTATTCTGTGATAACAAATCGTGAAGGCCAGATAAACTCTATCGGATAGGCGGCGTGTGCGTCGGTGTTGATGACCCGTGGCTCGGGGTGTCTCTGTCGGCCAAAGCTTTGTGGATGAGGTGAACTTTGCCGACCAACTGCGGTCAAAGCTCAAGCCACTCGGTGAACCAGGCTGCTAAGCCGTTGCGCCACGATTTCAGTTGGTCGTAGTAGTCTGACCACTGGTTAATTCTTCCATTCTTTATCTGCACGACCGATATGCCCTGCACGCAAATTGGCACCTTTCGCAAACGTACGCCCAGAAAAGGTTCAGTCCGTGTAGCCGTAAGCGTCCATTCACTAATGACGCGGTCTCCGCTGCTGAAGATGGTGTTGGCTTTTCTTTCGGAATCCGGGAAGAGTTCAAGTGTTTTTGCCAAGAATTCGGTCAAGCGCCCCTTGTCCTTAAATTCGAGTCCGAGCGCATGGTCGGTGAATGTGAACTGGTCGTTAAACTGATTTGCGGCCGCAACGAAGTTCCCCTGTCTCCAGGCTGCTAAAGCGGTTTGCAGAATCCGGTCAGGGGTAGTCGCTTCCGCCGAAGCATCGTTGAGAACGGTACTGTGTGTGTTCATTGGAATCTACTCTTTCTTCTGCCGTCTGGCAGTTTCGTCTAACTGTGACGGTGTTGTTTATAACTTATGATCGGCTTTCAGTATTTCTCCGGCGCGCTCGCCGATGATGACGCAGGGAGCCATGGTGTTGCCGGTTGTTACGCGCGGCATGATGGATGCATCGGCAATACGCAGATTTGCGATTCCATAGACTTTAAGACTGCCATCAACCACCGACATGGAATCACGTCCCATCTTGGCGGTACACGTCTGATGATGGTAAGTAACGACTGAATCCCGGATGAAGTTTTCCAGTGCCGCCCCTTTCAGGTTACCCGGCATCACCTCACGCTTGGTGAACG
>DASXLU010000505.1:0-11097 GCA_036496065.1 Candidatus Acidiferrum sp. | reverse complement strand
GGCAACCCCATTCTCCAGCCTCGCAAAAGGTTTCGTGCCGCCAGGGAAGACGGATTCACCGCAACCGAAGCCGGCAGATTCGATAGAGGATTTACCAGCGATGTGTCCATCCTGTAGGCGAATTGCAACCGCTTCTTATTTTCGTCGGCGCTCCCGTCGTAGGTGCGCACATCGATGTCGATGAATCGTCCCCAATCAATCGCCCAGTTCGGATTCATCGCGCGGAATCCCGTCAACCCTTCCGGCAATCCCGGTGGATCGGCCGGTGGTGCTGCAACCGGGAAGATCGGCAGTAGCACCGCGTCGTTCAGCCGGTACCCCGGGCGAATCATCGAATGACCCAGCCTGTATCCCGCGACAGAAAACTCCACCGGCATGAACGGATCGTTCTTCCAGTGGAAGAATTTCATTTTGTGCTGATCGAAATGCCCGTCCGTCTTCAAATCCGCCAGCACCGACGACTGAATGATGCGCGGCAGAAAGTCATTCAGGACCACATATTGGTAGTGGTAGCGAACCAGCTTCTGCACTTCATGAAACGGTAACTTCGGATTGTCTGCCAGCGTGCGATTGTGGAATCGCAGAAACAATCCCTGCAGTTGCGAAACGATACTGTTCTCATCGTTGCGCGGATCCCCAATCAACGCTCGCGCAGGATTCGCACTGTTCCGCGGCAAGTCCGCTGCTTTGGGATCGTTCGCTCCCTTGATCGGATTGCCCAACAGAAACGAATTCCCGCCATCGTAAAGATATGGCTGATCGTCGGGGCCGCGACCATACACATTGTCCAAATCGAACGCCGGCGTCCGGAAATCCGTCAACGCGTCGGGATCGTCTTGTTTCTGTAAACTGCTGGCGGGGTCGAACGTCAGATCGTGATCGATGAATTGTCCAAAATACGTATACAGCGCGGGAATTCCGCTCTCTTCGTCGTCCTTTCCGTCCTTAGGCGGGTCGAAGCCTGCGGACATCGCCTGTCCCAACTTTGTTAGGTTCGCGACATTCTCGGCGTCGCTCGTTCCAAATGTCGCCCCAGGAAGCGACCGAAATATTCTTCCGAATCGCCCTTGAAACAATGGCGAATTCTTCACTGACATTAATCCACGAAGCGGGGTTCCGTGTCTTTCACTCACTGTGTACCTCCGTCGAAAGAGTGATCCGGGATTCGCTATCCCAATGGATTCAGGGATCCGCGATTTCCCGAAGCTCCGAAGTTTTTTGAATCGAATTGTGTCCGACTGTTTCTGACTGCATAGGGGCCAAGCACCGGACTGAAGAATAGTTCCGGAGTCTAACTCTGGTTGCTTGGTTGTCAAGGTTCAAACTTATTCGACATGAAAAATCTTTTGTAACGAAACGCCTGCACTGCTCACTACTTAACGGAGCAGTCCAACTGCCCCTACTTGATGTAGCATGTTCTTTCCGTGCGCTTGAAGTCTGCAGATGAAAAGACCCGGAGCAATCGCGGCAACATTCGTTACCCTCGCGGCAATCGTTGGTTTCTCTCTGCAGACCGGATCCAAAACAGAATCACCTCAGCCCTCGCGGAACCAGGGTAAAAAATCAGCTCCTGCCTCGGCTAAAAAAGATTCAAATAACGGTTCGGGCTGCAGCAATCTTAAAGAGGAGCTCGAAGAGTTTCTCGAGGTTAACGATCTCCGCCTTCCTGAAACCTGCTTTGAATCTGGCGTTACCACCTCTGACCAGGAACATCAAAACCTCGCCGGCAAAACCTCTCAAATCAAATTCGTTATCGCCATTCTTCCGGATCCAGTACATACGCACTTTCCCGTCTCTTTTGATCAACTCGCCGCTGCGATTTTGGAAGGCGCGCAAGACGAAAAATATGACTTCGACAGTTCCTGGTTTCCCTGGAGCGAAGACAATTCTTCCTATAGCGACCTTACCGACGAGAAGACCGCCAATCTCCAACAAAGCCTGAAGGAAAGCCAGCCCGGAGTTATCCTTTTCCGCAAAACAACCGACTGCGACAAATCTGCCACCAAGTGCGAAGAACAGTGGCCGTTGCAGCCGAAAACGGATGAAGTTCTTTTGTCCGAGACTTATCGCCAGGGTTTGATCGTTTTCGTCGTAGGCGAAGATGCCACTCACGGAATCCACCGACAGCAATTCCGCAGCGCCTTGGCCTGGGTTGCTTCTCTACAGTCCGGTTCCGGCAGGAAAGGGAAGCCCGCCGCAATTCTTGGCCCTTCGTTCTCAGGTTCTCTGCCTTCTTTGGCCCAAATACTCAAGGAGCCCGGAGTCGCTGATGAACTGGATGTGCGTCAGATGCGCAACGCCGACTCTCTCGCCGTGTACAGCGGCAGCGTCAGTAGCGAGCACTCGGCTCAGGTATTTCAAGGCACATTCCCGTCCAAGCTGGTATTCCACAGTTTCGTCCAAAGCGACGACGAGATTCTTCGCCGTTTTTGCCGTTTCATAAAAAAAGAACAACCAGGATTCGATTTCGCCAAAGTCGCCATCATTTCCGAGGACGAAACTGCCTATGGTAGTTCCGGCATGAAGCTCAAGAGCGTCAACCCTGAAACTTACGACAACGGCGTCAACAACAACCCAAACAACAAGCTCAACAACGACCACGACAGCGACAACAAAGACCGCAACAACGAATGCCGCGACCTCGCCCTCAAGCTCTACTATCCTCGCGACATTTCCGGTTTGCGCGGCGCTTATCAATCCAAGTCCCTCTTCGGAAGTACCACCCAAACCTCCGACACCCAAAAAACCAATTTGCCCACCGATTTGGCCGACCCAACCGGTAAAGTCCACGACTCCCTCCGCAGCTACGGCGGCAAGCAGACGCCGTTAAACCAGGAAGCTTTCCTCATGGAAATTGTTTCCGCGCTACGCGAACTCCACGCTCGCTACATTTTCTTACGTAGCAGCAACACGCTTGACCAACTGTTCCTGACAGACTTTCTCCATCGCAGTTATACCGACGGCCGCATCGTAATTTTCAATTCAGACTTGTTGTACATCCGCGAGCGTGGTGCAACGAATCTCAATGGCACCATGGTTCTCAGCACCTATCCGCTTTTTCCTTTGGAACGCGACTGGACTGAGCACCAATCCTTCCCGGCCGCTGACCGTGTATTCAGTAGTGACACTACCGAAGCCACCTACGTTGCTTTCCGCCTCTTGCTAAATGATAAGAGCCTGAATGATGGGCAGACGGATCAGGCAAAGTGCCACGTGACTGCCAAGCAACCTAAAGATTCGCTCTTTCTTCCTTTTATCGCTTGCGCTGCGGATCCCCCAATCCCGGATTACTCGCCACCGTTCTGGGTCTTGCCCGACCAGTGCGGCGAAATGAAGACTGCCGCTTATGGGGAGGACTGCCTTTATCCTGGTTCCTCGACTTGGCTCACCGTAATCGGCGTAAACCGGTTTTGGCCCATGGCATCCTTAACTGACTTCGCTCGCGCTTCCCAAACAGTTTCCCCGAACTCTCCCGCAAACGCTGCAAGTGGCGAACGTGCAGCAGAGCGAGCAACCGAGCCGGGTGGCCGCCCGGAAATGCCTTTAGGAATGAAGATATTTTGGCTGACGCTCATCGGCCTCGCGCTGTTTCACGCATGGTGCTGCAGGTCTGGCTCTTTCACCGCAAAACCCGCGTTTCGAGCCCACTTTGCCAGTACCGGCGATTGGCGCCACATCTTGCTGATCTTCGCCGGAAGTTGCTGTGTGGCATTTACCGCGATCGCCGCGGGTTGGGGATGCGGCGTGTTTCATATTCCTGCACCAGGACTCGCTTACCCGTGGTTCGCTTTCTTCTGCATGATTTTTGTCTGTCTGCTCGCCTGGCTGGCTATTCTTGCCAACGCCCGTACTTCGTGGAAGCTTTCTCAGGATCTTCCCGCCGGCCTCCGCGATGTCCCGCGTATGACGGACCAGGCTCTACGCTCCTGGAGCCTTCGAGCGAGCGCACTCTTTGCTTTGGCTATTCTTATATTTTCCGTCACCTGCGTCGCACCCGTTGAAATTGTCCTCGACAGGGAAAATCGCGTTCTCACTTACTGGCGCGCGATGCATCTGTTCAACGGTGTTTCTCCCATCGTCCCAATCTTTTTTATTCTGATCGGTTTCTATCTCACTTTTTGGTTCACCCTCCATGGCTTGGCGCTATTTGGCCCCGATCGCCCTTCTCTTCCTCTTCGGCAGCAACTAATCATCAAGGATCCGCAAGGCAACGAAGCCAACTTTCTCCGCATGTTCAGCCAGGAAGATGCTGCAGAAAAAATTGAGTGCGCCGCTGTGCCTTTTGACTGGGCCATCGCCGCTGTTGCCGGAACTCTCTTCGTCCTGTTCTTTCTTGTGTCTTGCGCTATCGCCAGAGGCGTACCGGTGCGCAGTCTCGGTGCGCAGAACTACGCCATCATTTTCCTCGTCTGGCTGAATGTTTGCTGCTGCCTTTCGATCGTCCAGGCCTGGCGCATGTATCAGATCTGGAACGCACTCAAGCGCCTGCTTACATTCCTCGATCGCCTTACCCTTCGCCGCACTTTAGGCGCTCTACGTGGCTTTTCCTGGGGAAGCGTTTGGAAAATGTCCGGCAACGTTCTGGAAGTCCGCTACAAGCTGATTTCCCGACAAATTGAATGTATGAACCACACCATTACTTCTTTGCAGGACTTTCTCGCGAATCCGTCTGCTCCGAAACAAAATCTCGTCGATGCTCGCTCGGCCCTTGACGCTCTACTGTCAATGCGCACGGCGACCATGATTTTTGCCCAATGGTATTCCCTGAACTACGACAAATATCTTGTCGGAGATCTGACGCCATTCCGCGAATTTCAGAAAAGTATTGCCTCTGCCAGTGGTATCTTGCTCTCCAAATTGCTCGTTCCCGAGTGGCAGGTCGAAAAGGAGTCTCTCGTTATTGATCCCACTGCGAAAGGCGACAAAGACGACGATTCTCTGGAGCCACCTCCTCCGTCAAAAGCAGTTCACATCCGCAATGCCGAGGAGTTCGTTTGCCTCAACTACCTTGGCTTCATTCAGAATGTTCTCGGCCGCCTCAGAACCATGGCCATGACCGTCCTGGTTTTGTTCTTGGCCTCCACCTTGGCCATGTCCACTTATCCCTTCGATCCACGCGAAGCGCTCAGTGGAGTCCTTATCGCGCTGTTCATAATTGTCGGCGCTGCGATCGTCAAGGTCTACGCCGACATGCATCGCGACGCTACGCTAAGTCATGTCACTAACACCAGGCCCGGCGAACTCGGTCCTGAATTTTGGTTCAAGATTCTCGGCTTTGGTTTTGCTCCACTGGTTGGCATCCTCACCCGCGTATTTCCGGGCATCACCGACTTCGTCTTCTCCTGGCTACAGCCCGGCATCTCCTCCCTGAAGTAAATGGCCGGCCCACCCGTCTTAATAGCTACTCGAACGCACAATACTAACGTGCAGCCTGCTCCGCATTTCCCCGTGAAGCGATTTACCTTGGAGGGTTCGCTCTGCGAGGCGGTGCCGGCGGAGCCGACGCCTGCAGTTGCGACATGACCTGCTGCAGATATTTCGCCGCTGCGCCTTCCGTGCGTATCGTGTGTGGGTCGATCTTGCTCCTTCGCTCCGGCGGCAGTTGTTGCTCTAGATACGACCCCATCATCACCAGGCTTTTTTGATGCTCGGTTAACGGCTTCAACACAAGCTGCGCGGGCGCAACCGCCGCCGCTGCTGCCGCCATCTGCACGGGAAACTGTATCGTATCCGTTCGTGCAGTCAGCAAACTCAGATTGCCCTCAAACGTCTTGGCATCCTTGTCCCGCTGCGTCAGAAAATTGCCCTCCCAGTTTTTGATAAAAAGCTTGCGCGCTGTAGCAATCGCGGAACTGTGCTCGTAAACGCCGTGATCGATGCTCCCCGCCTGAATGTACGGCGAAATCAGAATCGCAGGCACGCGCACACCGAGCCATGTAAAGTCGAATGGTGGATCTGGATTTCCGTTTGCTCCCGCCCAGTTTTTCCCGTCGGGATTTGCCACGCGCTGCGTCGGCGGCACGTGGTCGTAAACTCCGCCGTGCTCGTCGTAAGTGATCACCAGCAATGTGTTGTTGCGAACCTGCGGGTTATTCCAGATCGCCGTGAACACTTGCTGGATCAGCTTTTCGCCCTCGTGGACATCGTGGTCCGGGTGTTGATCGCTCGCGGGAGAAAATGCGTTCTCGACACCAAACGTATTGTACCGGGGCTCGATAAAACTGTAAGCGGGCAGGGAATTATTCCCGCAATCGTCCAGGAACTTCTGGAAGACGGCGAAGTATTGATTGAATTTCGCCAGCAGCCTGGGAAACGTTGTCGCCAGGCTCGTGTCGTGAAAATAAATCCGCGCGTCGACTCCATTTTCATCCAGCAGCTCATAAATCGTTTTCGAAATTCCTACATACCCCAC
Source organism: Candidatus Acidiferrum sp. (assembly GCA_036496065.1). Classification (GTDB taxonomy): domain Bacteria; phylum Acidobacteriota; class Terriglobia; order Acidiferrales; family UBA7541; genus Acidiferrum. The sequence goes on along the minus strand of DASXLU010000505.1, from coordinate 4,685 downwards.
AGGCGACATATCAACCCGTCCGATGCACGTTGCCGCATGCGCAAACGCGCGATTCGGAAAAGTCGGCCCGGGAACCGACGAGAACCAGTTGTCGCAAACGCAAAACTGCTGTGCCAGTGTCGATAGCGCATTCAGTTTCCCCTGCGAGAAACATTTCATGATGTTGTGCGATTTAGCTACGTCGTTGGTTTGCAGTTGATAGTTCTTCACGAACCCGCTCATTGCCGGAGTAGGCGTGGTCGCCGGGTTCGCGCCATCGAATATCTGCTGCATCACGCCAAAATGTGAATGATCGGGATCGGGAGTCAGGTCGCCAAAAAATGTCGAATTGTTGCTCACCCCAACAGCAACATTCGCCGTGTCAAGATTGCTCTCGTTTCCATTCAGCCCGTTTATCGCGTACGTAGGACTCTTCAGAAAACCCAGCATGTGGTCGAAAGACCGGTTCTCCATCATTAAAACCACAAGGTGCTGCAGAGCGTCCAGTCCAGACATGCCTCTCCCCCCTTTAATTTACAAATAGTGATCGCCGCCCGCGAAACGTTTCGCCTTTTCCATGCACTATCTTTCTAAGAGGTTGTGAGTTCGTCTCAAGCGCAATAGTATTCTTTCTCGCCAGCCTCTCGCCCCCTTTTGCATGCCATCTTTGCCGTGCTGCCTGGAGGTGCGTGTGTTTGGGTCCCAAGTCCTCGAAGTAATGATTGGCTTGCTCCTCGTGTTTTTAGCGTTGAGCGTCGTCTGCTCAGGTATCAAGGAAATTATTGCCAGTCTCTTCGCATTGCGTTCCAGAACATTGGAAATCGCTATTCGCAAAATGCTCCACGAAATCAATGGAGACGCCGCCAAGAATCTGCTGCAACATCCGCTTATCGCCGGAACGGTCTCTCCCGACAAAAAACTGCCTTCCTACATTTCCTCCAGAAACTTCGCTCTAGCTCTCGTCGACATCATTTCTCCGCAATCCGACCCAACCCAGGCCCGCACGATTGTAGATCTTCGCGCCGGCATCACGAACCTTCCCGCCACCAATCTGCGCAAGACGCTGCTCGGTTTCATCGACACCGCTCAGGGCGATCTGGATTGCGCGCTAAAAAAGATCGAACACTGGTTTGACGACACCATGCAGCGCGTCAGCGGCTGGTACAAACGCTTGGCGCAAAAGTTGATTTTTGCCGCAGGGCTGGTGTTGTGTCTCGCGCTCAACGCCGACACCTTCCAGATTTCTCGCGAACTATGGAGCGACGAAGCCCTGCGCAACGCTGTCGTGGCTCAAGCTACCAAACGGGTTCGTGATGGAAAGCCGGTCGACACGACCGCCGAAGCTTCACAGGAGTTGACGCTCGCTCAACTTCAGAAAGTCAGCGACGAAGTGCGCGCTGCTCATCCTCTGCCTCTCGGTTGGAGCCGCGAGCCTAAGGGCCTGCGGGGCACCCTCGGCAGTTGGCCCGAAGGCCTTCTAAAAGTGCTCGGCATTCTCGCCAGCTCTTTGGCGATTTTGCTGGGCGCGCCGTTCTGGTTTGATTTGCTCAACAGAGTCATTAACCTGCGGATCTCCGGAGATCCACCGGCGCTTTCACGTTGATCACAGTTTTCTCTGCTCCAACGAACGAAGAAAAAGTTCCGTCTTAGTCTAAGTAATGAAAAGGTGAAAAGGAGTATCGTCATGACCGCTAGTGCAAAACAAGTCCCCCTGCAAGGTGCTACCAAGCACCGGCCCAAGAACGCTGAAGTTGTCGGAGAGGCGCCATCGGGTGAATTCAACGTCACCGTAATGGTTCGCCACAAGCAGCCTCTTCCTCCTATATCCCAGCACGCCAAACTCAAGCCCCATGAACGCAATTATCTTTCCCGGGAACAACAAGCCGATACCTACGGAGCAGATCCCGCGGACATCGCCAAGGTCGAAGCTTTCGCTCGCGATAATAATCTCCGCGTAGTTCGCAGCGATCCCGCGCAGCGCAACGTTGTCCTGGCCGGAACCGCCGATTTGTTTCAGAAAGCCTTCGGCGTCCAACTGAAAACCTATCGCACTCCCGAACACACGTACCGCGGCCGCGAAGGCGACATTTATATTCCTCAGGAACTCAGCGGCATTGTCACCAGCATCACCGGCCTCGATAATCGCCAGTTCGCGAAACCGCATTTTCGCATTCGTCGCGGCGCTGCGCAGGCGATGGCCGCGCCAAACGCGGTTGGTGCCACTCCGCACGTTGCTCAGATACCAGCCGGCTTCTCGCCGATTCAACTTGCCGATCTTTATAGTTTTCCAAAATCGCAAGATGGCACCGGCCAGACCATCGGCATCCTCGAACTCGGCGGTGGATTCCGCCAGAACGAACTCAACACTTATTTCACGAATCTCGGAATCAAGCCGCCGAAAGTCAGTGTTGCCAGTTTTCCCAACGGTGGCACCAACAGTCCCGGCACCAACGCACTCGATCCGCAAAATCCTGATGTTGAAGTGTTGCTCGATATCGAGGTCGCCGGATCAATCGCTCCCGGCGCGCATATCGTGGTCTATTTTGCTCCCGACGCTTCGGATCAGAGTTTTCTCGACGTGATGAATGCTATGGTTCACGACGCCACCAATCGCCCCGACATCATTTCCATCAGTTGGGGCGGCCCGGAAGACGAAACCACCGACCAATTCCGCAACGATTTCGATCAACTCCTGCAATCCGCTGCTCAGATGGGTATCACCGTTTGTGCTGCCGCCGGCGATAGTGGCTCCGCGGACTTTGCGGCCAACGATAAAAACTGGGACCATCACGCCCACGTCGATTTTCCCGCGTCCAGTCCCAATATCCTCGCTTGTGGCGGCACGCAAATCACCGCGTCCAAAACCGCCATTAGCAACGAAGTTGTTTGGCACGATGGCCCCAACGATGGAACCGGCGGCGGAGTCAGCCGCAAGTTCCCCCAGCCTGCCTATCAGCAAAATATCGACCATCAAGCCGCAGTGAATCCCGCAGGGCCGGTCATGCGCGGTGTACCCGATGTTGCCGGCGACGCTGCTCCAGACTCGGGCTATCAAATCCTTTGCGATGGCCAGCGATTCCCCGACCCCAGCAAGAGTCTTCCTCCGGTTGGCGGCACCAGTGCCGTCGCTCCTCTTTGGGCTGGACTCGTGGCCAGAATGAATCAGGCCTTGCCCAAGCCTGCTGGCTTTATAAATGCTCTTCTCTACGAAGTGCCCCCGAGTGCCGCGGCCTTCCATAACATCACCCAGGGAAATAACGGGGACTACAAAGCTGGCAAAGGTTGGAACGCCTGCACCGGCCTTGGCAGTCCCAACGGACAGAACCTTCTCAAGGCTCTGCAAGCTTAATTATTACGGCTGCAATTTCAATTCGCCGTAGGTGTGCCCGGTCTGGTGATGCTTTCTCCGAGGGGAGCGTCACCCCGACCGGCGGCACTTCTCGCGCGCTCGCGGTAGACACGCAAAATCTCATGGGCGGGTTGCTTTGGCCGCTTCTTCCGAAATTAGCAGAAATCCTTTGTCTTTCGCGTTGCGCGACAATGTATCCAACTGTGTTCTTGCCTGCAAATTTTTTCCCGCCTGCATTTGCGCTTTTCCCAACGCAAGTCTCACTTCCAGTCCCAGTGCCACCATTCCCGTCGTTCCGATCTCCTTCTCTACTTTCTCCAGCTTGGCTACCGCTTCCTCATTCTTCCCGCTTTCCAGATCAACTTGCGCCTCTGCCAACTCCACGCGAAATCTGGTCTTTTTGTCGCTAGACGACTCCATCAGTTTCTTCGCGCTCGCAATTTCGGTTTCCGCTCCAGCCATATTTTTCAGTGCCGCATCTGCCTGCGCCAATATCGCGTGGGCCTCCGCTTCGCCACCTGCGTCTTTTTCCGCCGCCAATGCCGTAATCGCATCGGACGCCAGCTTCTGCGCATCCGCATAATGCTGGCCTGCTAGCGCCAATCGCCCCAACGCAATTTGCGTGTACGCCATGTCGGCCTTCTGCCCGAGCGTCTGCTGCATCTTCAGCGCGTCGCCATAATCCTTACCCGCTCCCACCAGGTTGCCTTCCGCCAGTTGCACAGACCCGCGCGTCGTCAGCGACCTCGCCATGTCCGGCTTGCTGTCGATTTCTCTCCGCAGCCGCAACGAATCCTCACAGTTGATCTTGGCTTTCCTCAGTTCTCCCGCATCCATCGACAGCATGCACAAATTGTTCAGCACGGTAGCTTCGGTAGACTTGTCCCCAATTTGTCGCGACATCTGAATCGCGTTCTGCAGCATTGCGCTGCCCGATTTCGCGTCGCCCTTCTCGAAAAACACCACGCCCAGATTTTGCTGTGCCAGTGCCGTTCCAGCCTTGTCGTCCCGCTCCTTCGCAACCTGAATGCTTTTTCGGTAGGTCTTGATCGCTCCGTCATGATCTCCCTGATCATCCAGAATGTTGGCCAGATTATTCAGCGCACCAGCCTCATCGATTTTGTCGCCAATCGTTTGCGAAATATTCAGCGCCTGCTCGTACAATTGTTTTGCTTCCGCGATCTTCCCCTGTTGCCACGCCGCGTTTGCCACCAGATTGACCGCTTTCGCCGCACCCCGCTGATCCCCGGCATCCGTATTCAGTTGCCGTGCCTCGTCGCACAGCGGACGCGCCTTGTCCGGCTCACCCAGATTAATCAGTGCTGCACACTCTTGCGTCCTGCTGCGTGCCAGCAGC
>DASXLU010000504.1:0-12635 GCA_036496065.1 Candidatus Acidiferrum sp. | reverse complement strand
CTTCGGCTTGGCTTCTTCGCGCTTGGGCACGGTCAGAGTCAACGCACCGTTTTTATAGTCCGCCTTGATGGCCTCGGTGTTCACGGTATTGGCCAGCGAGAAGCTGCGGCTGAAGGCGCCATAGGCACGTTCCACGCGCAGGTAATTCTTCTCGTCGACCTTCTTCTCGAACTTGCGCTCGCCGCGAATGGTGAGGATGTTGTTCTCGACACGGATGTCGAGATCCTCAGGCTTCACGTCGGGAAGATCCGCCTTCACAACCAACTCGTGCTCTGTCTCGTAGATGTCTACGGCTGGAGCCCAAGTGGTCACGCTTGCTTCGTCAGACGAGCTGCCGAAGGCTTGGTTGACCAAGCGGCTGATCTGGTCTTGGAGTGCGGAAGGACCGGAAAAGGGTTCAAAGCGATTCAGGGTAGTTCTCATACCAAAATCCTCCATAGATTATGGTAAACGCATAATATAATATGAGTGCATGAATGTCAAGTATTTTCAATACTTGTAGTATGTTATCTATAATGAGCAGGTTATGTGGCACAGAGAGAGTTCGACGAGACTTGACACTCTCGCTGATTTGCATGGGTCCTGGATTGCATGCTGCGTCTTTTGTTAGAGTTGCGGCCAGATGCGTTTGAGTCAACTCGATTACGAATTGCCCTCCGAACTGATTGCGCAACGACCCGCGCAGGCTCGTGACGCCTCGCGAATGCTTGTCTTAGGACGGCAGACGGGCGGCTACGAGGATGACGTTTTCCAGCATCTCCCGAACCTGCTACGCGGCGACGAGCTAATCATTCTGAATAATGCTCGCGTTTTGCCGGCACGTCTGTTTGGACACCGCCTCGGAGTTCATTCCCAAGCGCCTTCGCGAAAAACCGCCGCAGAACATTTAACCGGCACTGTGGAAGTTTTCCTGACGCGACAGGTGGAGGCGGACACGTGGGAAGCGCTCGTGCGTCCCGGAAGAAAAATGCAGACGGGCGAGCGAATCGCGTTTGGTGGCGGCGAACTGGAAGCAGAAATCATTGCGCGCGGCGAATTGGGGTTGCGAACCATGCGGTTTCGGTCCAACGATCCGCAAGCGATCGAAGCGCATTTCGAACGATTGGGGCACGTTCCATTGCCGCCGTACATCGATCGTCCTGACGAGCCGGAAGACAAAGAGCGCTACCAAACGGTTTTTGCGCGACGACCGGGAGCAGTTGCGGCGCCGACGGCAGGACTACATTTCACAGCGGAAATCCTGGCGAAGCTCCGCGAACGTGGCTGCGAATTTTGCGAAGTGACATTGCACGTCGGGCTCGGCACATTCCAGCCGGTGCACACCGAAAATCTCGAGGAACATAAGATTCACTCGGAGACCTACGAGATTGGGGAAGAGGCGGAAGAAAAAATAATCACGGCGCAAAAGCACAAGCGTCCGATCCTGGCGGTAGGCACGACGGTGGTGCGAACGCTGGAAGACGCTGCGTTTCGAGCGGCGAGTGCTGGAAACAAAAAATTGGCGGGCAGAAGAGAAGCGCAAATCTTCATTCTGCCCGGCCACGAATTTCGAAGTGTGGATGCGTTATTGACGAATTTCCATTTGCCCAAATCGACGCTTCTGGCGCTGGTGGGAGCGTTTGCGGGAGTGGAGAATGTGTTGCGTGCGTACCGGCATGCAGTTGAAGAGCGGTACCGCTTTTACAGTTACGGCGACTGTATGTTGATTCGGTGATTGGTCTACCAGGTGGTCTGTTGCAAGGAATAAGAGCGCAGAGCAGCCGCCAGCTTCACCAGTTTCTCACTGGCGGCAAGAACCGGGTTCTGCCACTGCAGCAGTTCCCGAGAAAATATAAGGCAGAGGGAAGCCGCGAACGAAAACAGCTTCCCTCGCTTGAGTTCAGAAGAGGTCACGGAGGCTCCTCTTACTGAGTGATGACAAACGCTTCCTTCTTGCCAGAGAAGCGGAGTTCGAGCACGCGACCATCTTTATCGGCGACGATGGCGTCGTACTCGGATTTGGTGTCGCGATCTTCCCAGCGGCCATCAGCTTCGGCCACGGTTTTCTTGCCGTTGAGAACAGTGATGTGGTTTCCGTCGATCATGGCGCGGTAATCGCCAACCTTTACATCGCTAGAACCGAAGTGGACCGGGTGGGTGACGGAGAGAGTCTTGGCCATGGGCTTGGCAACCAGCGAAGTGGAGAACGCGAGAACTGCGGCAAGCGCCAAACCTTGAAGTACGGAAGTCTTTTTCATTGCGTGTCAATCCTTTCAAACGGAGCGAGTCAGCCGGAACCGCGAACTCTGCACGGGAAAGTTGACACACAGACAGGGGAAGAGTAGCCTCTCAGCGAAGGCACCTCTTCTTCCTGGTCACAAGCCGGAAAGACTGCGTGTCAAAAAGGCCCCGCGGCTGCCACCGCGGGGTAAATTTCTGCTCAATCGCTTTCCATCCCGAAACAGCTTCAGAACCCGACTGCACTCGTATAGACGAAAACAACTAGGTGGATGTTTCGCGGGAAACTAAAAATATTTTGTTACTTTTTTACACACCAAGGTCGTCTCAGTGAGACAAAAAGGCACGGTTTGGATTGTGCAGGAAAAGCCCTCATCATCTATACTCTTTGGACGGCCCGGATGCCTTGGATGCGAACCCTAGTTCTTAGTGATCTCCACGCCAACCTGACAGCACTGGAAGCCTCCTTGAAGGCCGCCGAAGGCCACTGGGATACAGCCGTGTGCCTGGGGGACGTGGTGGGCTATGGCCCGGATCCCAACGAAGTGGCCACGCAAATTCGCGAAATTGGCGCAGTAACAATTCGCGGAAATCACGACAAGGCGGTTGCGGAGTTAATGGCCACAGACGACTTCAATCCTGTGGCGAAGATGGCGGTGGACTGGACGCGTTCGCAACTATCGAACGAGAACATGGATTGGCTGGCCTCGCTGCCACATGGCCCGCTGGAGACCGAGGGATTGATACTGGTGCATGGGGCGTTTCAGGACGAGGATGAATACGTGTTCACGCCCGCGCAAGCGTTGGAGGGTTTGCTGGATGCGACGTTGCCGCTGACGTTTTACGGTCACACCCATCATCAGGGCGGCTTCGCGTATCAGGATGCGGAACTGGAAGTGTTGCAATTGCATCCGCGAACTCATGAAACGCGTTGTGCGTTAAGGGTGGATGAGCACAAACGGTATTTGCTGAATCCCGGTTCGATTGGCCAGCCCAGAGATGGAGACCCGCGCAGCGGATTCGCGATAGCCGATCTGTCGAATCACGTCGTGGAATTCTGGCGCGTTCCATACGACGTTGGCATGGTGCAAGAGCGCATGCGGGCGGCGCGCTTGCCGGAACCTTTGGCGCATCGTCTTTCTGTGGGACGCTAAGACGTTTTGTTGAGGCGCGCGCCAGTTGTGGGATTGTTCTGATGGCTGACGAGCTGCAACTTCCGGAATCCGAAACAAAATCAGCGCGAATTTCACCTGCGACGCTGCTGTTAGGAGCGATTTTGCTCATCGCTGTTGGCGTGAGCGTGTGGTTTCTCCTGAAGCCTCCCGCACGAACCCCAGCGTTCACCCAAGCCGTTCACTCGAAGAATACGCCGCAAGAAGTGCAATATGCCGACAATATTCATGTAGAAAATGTTGCGCTGAGCCGAGCCGAAAATTTTCTGCACCAGGAAGTAACCACGTTGGCCGGGGACGTGGTGAACGGCGGAACGGAACGCGTGGCGACACTAACATTGACCATCGAATTCCACGACTCCATGGAACAAATTGTGCTGCGCGAGACGCGGAGCCTGTTGGGCGTGAAGCCGACACCGCTGGCTCCGGGAGAACGGCGGAGCTTCGAAATTGCCTTCGACAACGTGCCAGGGTCCTGGAATATGCAAACACCCACACTGCGGCTGGGTCGCCTGCAACTTGCTGATCTGAAGTAACCCGTTAACTAGCTAGTTAGATTACAATACAGGAATGAAACTTGCGGAGGATTTGCGCGCCAGCCTGGATGTGTTCCTGGCGGGCGGCACCGTGGAAATACGGGAAAGCGGCAGCCGCATGTCCCCAGTGGGAAAGCTGCTGTGGGAAGTGCGTGGCGCGGAAAACAAGCCGCTGCTGCATCTATGGTCGGAAAACTGCAACGTGACGCGCCGCGTGCTGGCGATCGCGGATCAGAGCGACGATTGCCTGGCGCTCGCTGTGGAACGATTTGGCAAGACCAAGCCGGACCGCCTGGTAATCATGCGTCGCGATTACGCGCGAAGCCCGCGCAAACTCTCTCGTGAAGAATACTGCGAGCAGTTGCGACGCATCCTGGCGGAACAGTTTCCCGACGAAACGCTGGAAAAGATTTCCATAGCCGCGGATCTGGAGCACAGCCTGTCGCGTGTATATGCGCGGGGAATATCGCGTCGAGGAACGGCCTCGTTTGCGTTTCTCGCTGTGTCGGAAGCGGAGAGCATGGACGCGGTGGAGAGCAGCCTGACGTATGCGCTGCTGTGGCTGGAGCGCGCGCGGCAAAGTCAGCACGGCAATCGAATTTGCGCGTTGCGACTCATTCTTCCCCAAGGCAAGTCGTCCGCGTTGGCGTATCGGCTGGCAGCCATCGACCCGCGTTTGACGGTGCAAATATTTGAGCTCGATCCCTTGCGAGAAGTATTGGAGCGGATCAATCCGACCAATGACGGGAATGTGATGACAGCATTGGTGCCGCGTCGAGAGACGCAGCTTCTGCTGGATCGCGCGGAAGCAGCGATTGCTCCAGTGGTGGCGCTTGCCCCGCGATCCATTCGCGTCCATGCATCGGCGACACGAGAAGTTCATCTGCGGTTCAACGGGCTGACATTTGCGCGTTGGCAAGATGGTAATGTGCTTTTCGGCCTCGAAGGCCCGGAGCAAGAACTCACGCCAGCGACCGGGAAGGCGCTGCGCCAACTCATCGCGAAACTGGGCGCGTACCGGCATCCACAGGCGAGCGATTTGCGCCATCCATGGTTTCGAGCGCAGGCTGAGCGTTGGATGCAATCGGTGATTCTGGACGATGTGAGCCGCGTGGACGTATCGCTCGACCCAGCGCACGTGTACGAACAGGTTTTTGCGCAAGGCGGAGGACAGCACGGGATTATCGATCTCTTGTGCGTTACGCGCGGAAGGCGGCTGGCGATATTAGAGTTGAAGGCGACAGAGAATCTGAACCTCCCATTGCAAGCGGCGGACTACTATTCTCGAGTGCGCCAGCATTTGGCGGAAGGGAACCTTGCTCGCTACGGATATTTTACGGGCCTGGAACTGCAGCAAACTCCGCCCCTCGTGTACCTGGTTGCGCCAGCACTGCGTTTTCATCCCAGCACCGACGACTTGCTGCATTACCTCGCGCCGGAGATGGAAGTGATTCGGGTTGGATTGGCAGAAAACTGGCGATGCGCCGTGAGAGTTGTAATGCGTCAGAAGGGTGACGGCAGGGAGAATTAGCGATTTGTCGGCCCTGTTGGTCTTGGGCTTGATTCGGGATAGAATCACTGCCAGTTGTGGGAGCTGTCGATTGAATTTCTCGCTGACCATTCGCCAAGCCGAAAAGATCTCTCTGGTCGAAGTGAGCGGCCGACTGACTTCCTTTGAATCCGCGGCGTTTCGCGAAGCGATTCAGCGGCTGCTGAACGAAGGGCACACCAGCATTCTGCTGAACCTGACGGGCCTGGAATATCTGGATAGTTCCGGAATTGGGGAGCTCGTTCGAAATTACATGAGCGTGGTGAAAAAGGGCGGCACGATGAAAGTGGTGGGTCTCGCGCCAAAAGTGGAAGAAATCTTAAAGGTCACGCAACTCTACCAGGTGTTCCCGGAATTTCCCGACGAAGCGTCCGCGCTGCAAAGTTTCCCCAAACGGCCATAGATCATCCGCAGGCCAATCGGTTCTGTGCTAAATAACGAAAAAATTCGGCCGTAAAAGGAGAGAAGCAGCTAGGGGGTTACCCTAACTGCTTCCCGGGGTGTGTCCTCGAAGTGGTTGTTAAAAGTTTAGATGGCCGACTGCTGGAAAAGGTTTCTTAAAAATGAAGTAAAACGATTATTTTGAAGAATTCTCGTAAGTACTAATAAAACAAGTACTTACGCCACCGCTCGTCGCGATGACCGATCAAACGCATCAATTGCCGCGATGTGTGCAAGGTAAAGGGCCGAGGCTTGCGCGCCAGTTTGAGACCCGCTTCTTCGGGAGTGCGGTCTCCCTTGGTATTGTTGCAGCGATAGCAGCAAGCCACCAGGTTTTCCCAGGAAGAGCGGCCACCGCGCGAACGCGGCATCACATGATCAAGGGTGAGTTCTGAGCTTGGGAAGATCTTGGCGCAAAACTGGCAGGTGTTACGGTCGCGCAAAAGAATGTTCTTACGCGATAGCGCGCGGCTCTGCTGCGGGATATGTCGATACGCGAGCAGGCGGATCACCGAAGGCACTTTGTGCGAATGGGCAGCCGAGTGGACTTCGGCGCTGTGCATTTCTTCGGCTTGGGCTACCCCCTTGAGGAGCAGCACCATAGCGCGACGAACGGCGGTAACGTTGATAGGCTCGTAGGTGGCGTTCAGCACGAGCACCGGTTCTTGCATGAGGGAAGCGCGTCGCAGCGGGCTGAGTGGAGCTAGCGGAACGTGACGGCCACCAAGATTCCCCGAAGCGGTGGGCGCAAGCGAGCCGCCCGCTTCGGGGGAATATCGCCCCCGGGGATCGACCGCCTCTGGTCGTCTTGCGCTCATCGCGCACCCAAATGGGTTATCGCTCTCCACTGGCGAAGTTTGAGGTACGAAGGGCTCTGGCGATGGTAAGGCCCAGAACTGACTCTGCTCCTGCTTCGCGCAACGCACGGGAGCAGGCATCTAATGTTGCTCCCGTAGTCATTACATCATCTAAAAGCAAGACTCGCAAATTGTCAACCCGCAGGCCCTTTTGTATGGCAAAAGCGCCACGTACCGCGTCCCAGCGCTGCTCGTTGTGGAGCAGGTGCTGCTCCGGCCGGGGGCGTTCGCGGACGAGAAGAACCGGCCGGTAGGGGATCTTCAGCAGCCTGGAGAGCGGCCGCGCGAAGATGTCCACCTGGTTGAATCCTCGTTCTTTGTAACGATGACGGTGAAGGGGTACGGGCACAATGACGTCGGCGCTCCGCATGGCCGGCTCCTGCAATACCAGTTCGTGAAGCCGCTTGGCGAACCAGACTCCCAGTGGCTCGACTCGCTCGTACTTGAGAAGTAAGACCGCGCGCACCAGCGACTCCCGATAAATTCCAAAGCTGCGGGATATCTGGAAGGCAAAGCGGTGCTCCTGGCAATCCCGGCAAAAGTCGAATTGGTCGTCCTGCAACTCGGCCAACGTCATGGCCTGGCCACACACGGGACAGGTCTGCCCGGTCAGCGGAGGAAATGAAGAAAGGCACGCGTCACAAACGGGCAAGCGGCTGGAGTGCAGAAGCAGTGTGTCGCAAAGGCGACAGCCCGCCGGAAGTGCGATGCTGCTGACCGCGCCAGCTAGATTGGAAATGAACCGCGACAGAGACGCGGAGCTTGGAAATAGGCTCATAGGGTCGAACGATGAAGTCCGACCCTATTATATCCTAGTTATGTAATCGTAAAGTATAAGAGAGTAACCGCAGGAGCGCTACAGCAGACCCTGCTCCATCTTTTCCTGGCAGGTAATGCAATGCTTGGCCCAGGGAACAGCCTCAAGGCGTTTCTGTTGCATTTCTTCCTGGCAATTGGCGCAAGTGCCGTATTCTTCACTGCGAATGCGCTTCAGAGCTTCATCGATCATATTGAGAATGGTGCGATCGGTGTTGGTCTGACCGAAAAGGAATTCTTTGGTATAAGAATTCGCGGCCTTATCCGCCAGATCCACAGTGGGATCGTCATCGGCTTGCCGGCCTTCTTCTTCCGTCCTCGTGATAGTCTTGACGAGTTCGTCGCGCCGATTCAAAAGCTTCTTTTTGTAGTACTCCAACCGTTTTTTATCCATGCCAACCCTCTTCGGATGGCTCCAAGGGGCCACCTAAAAACTACATAGTGTAGCGTGCAATCACGGCCGTGTCAAGAAATTTGCTTTCCCATACACGGTCCGCCGTATAACGACATCGTTAGAGTGAAAATATTCTGCAGAAGTTGTATCGGCTGGCGCTAAACTGCCCTCGACAATATACTGGTTCGAGGGTGGGCCAAAAAATCTCACGCAGGCAGAATAGGCAGAGGGAAGTTATGAAGAAGCCACTGATAGCAGTGCTGGTGTTGCTGGCTGGTGCGTGGAGTTTGCGCGCGCAGGAATTCGCAGTGGCCGGGAATACCGTGCCGGATGCGACGAACGCGGCTGCTACGTTTGCCGATACCTCGGCGGCACATGTAACGCTGTTGAACACGAATCTGACGAGCGGCGCAGCAAGCTCCGCGGATTCCGCGCCCTCCAGTGCGGAGCCCGCATCTGCCTTGCCGGCGATGCCCACACCGGCACCGGCGCCCAAGCCGCGTTTTGTTTTCGGTGACCGCGACGATTACCGCTGGCAATTGGGGATTGGCGTGGAGTTCTTCCGCTTTCAATCCAACCTTTTCGACGCCAGCCTGGTGGGCGTGAATACCAACGTAACCTACTTCACGAACGATTGGTTTGGCATTGAAGGGAACATCGGCACAGGATTTGCGCCCACGATTTATCATAACGACCACGTGAAATATTTGGGATATCAGGGCGGAATCCATCTTGGTTCGCGACGGGCGCGCTGGGAGCCGTGGGCGCACATTTTGGCAGGCGGCGGGCATATGCTGCCGCAGACCGCAGGCAACAGCAAGAACGCGTTGGCTTTTACCGCAGGCGGTGGCGTGGACTATCGGCTATACGCGCGTCTTTCGCTGCGAGCCGAAGCGGACTACGTGTACACCCGCTTTTTCGGACAGAACCAGAACGATTTTCAAGGATTCGCCGGCATCGTTATCCACTTTTAAAAATCTCCTAAACCGTCCTCCTTCCGGCATCGTTATCCACTTCTAAAAAAGCTCCAAAACTGGTCCAAACTCGTCACAAAGCGAGCCAAATTCGTCCAAAACCGCCCCAGATCTGCGCCGAAAATGGCCAGATTTGCGCCGAAAATGGCACAAATTGCGCTGTTCACGCGTCACAGCCCCATAGAATTACGGGTGTTATCGTTCGCCCGAGGACAAAAGTGGGTAGGATTCGGCTCGTTCCCCGCAAATCTATCCCCAGAGAGAGGAGGGATCATGTTAAACAAGGGCATGATTCTGCTGGGCACCGTGCTGATGGCATGCAGCGTTTGCCTGGCACAAGATAAAACGGACACTAAGCCGGTCGTCAAGAAGACCGTCATTCAGCAGACCAGTGCTGCATCCGGAAAAGGAATGTACACGGAGTATTGCGCCTCGTGTCATGGCAAGGATGGCAAGGGCAGTGGGCCGGCCGCGACCGCGTTGAAGACGTCACCTCCCGATTTGACGGTGCTGAGCAAGAAGCACGACGGAAAGTTTCCTGCAGACAAAGTGGCAAGCACGCTGAAGTTTGGCCACGATGTGACAGCCCACGGGTCGTCCGAAATGCCGGTGTGGGGGCCGCTGTTTCAGTCGCTGGATAAGTATCACGACGCAATCGTGCAGCAACGAATCGCCAACGTCGTGAAATATGTAGAGTCGCTGCAGGCAAAATAAGACCCGCCTCGCCTGTGAATCGAATTCGGTAGGGAAGCGCTCCCTTCCCTGTCGCGGACCTTCCTTATTTCACTCCCGCCCGAAGCAATTCGAAGAGCATCTTACTTTCAGCGAGCTGTGCGAGATGCATAGCCGCATTGTTGCGGGTGCTTCTGAAACACAACGCGCACCAGTGAGGTTGCATCCGTTGCAACGGCGGCCCCAGAACTGATTTGGAGGAATCGATGCGCGTAGGAGTGAAGAGCCTGGTTTTCTTGCTTTTGTTTATGGCGGGCCCATCTCTGATTTATGCCCAGGATACGATTCAGATTTTTGGTGGATATTCGTACGTGCGCGGATCGGTGCCGGTCACACGAACTACTATTTGCCCAGGGCCGATTTGCCCGACGTCGATGTCCGATGTCGGGTCGAACTTGAACGGGTGGGAACTGAGCGGCACATATAAGCCCGGGCACATCTTGGGCTACACGGCAGACTTCAGCGGACACTATGGCACCACAAAGGGCGGCTCGACGCACTTGCAAACATTTTTGTTTGGGCCACAGGTTTCGCTGGCGGGACCTGTTTCGCCTTTCGCGCATGTGCTGATCGGAGGAGCGCATGAATCTGTGGGCAGCGGCGCAACATCGACTGCGCTGACCGTTCCCACTTCAAGCACGGCGTTCGCGGCGGCACTGGGAGTGGGTATCGACCTGAAAGTCTTTCCACTTCTGTCGGTGCGGCCAATCCAACTCGACTATCTTTGGACTACATTTCATGGCGGCTGGCAAGCACAGCCACGCGTGTCCGCTGGAATCATTCTGCGATTCTAGTTGTACCTGATTGCTCGCCCATAAAAACCGTCACAGGTAAGGCGAAGTCCGCCTTGACGTTGCGAGGATGAGGTATACTCCGGGCCGACGGAGGTGGTAACGGATGATCAACATGCAGCCCGAACAAGGCGCATTTCTCCTACAAATGGAACTAGCGGTCCTGAAAAATGAACATGGCGCGACGATGCGGGTCATCCAGGCGATCCCTGAAAATCATGGTGACTACAAACCCGAGCCACTGGCGAAAACCGGCATGGAACTCGCGTGGCACATCGCCGCCACAGAAAAACGTTTGCTGACAGGCGTGGTGAATGGCGGATTCGATTTCTCGCCGATGCCGCGTCCCGACACAATACATAATCCGGCAGAGATTGCTTCCTGGTATAGCGAAACGTTTGCGGAAATTTTCGGCAAGCTGTCTAAGCTTTCCGGAGAGCAAGCCGTCAAGATCGTGGACTTCCGCGGCATGTTTCAATTGCCGGCGGTTTCGTTTGTAGGATTTGCATGCCGGCACACGATTCATCATCGTGGGCAATTGTCGACGTATTTGCGGGCAATGGGCGGAAAGGTTCCGTCGATTTATGGGGAAAGCTACGACTCTGCCGAAGCCAAGAAAGCCGCGCAGGCGACCAAGGCGTAAAAATTCGTGAGGAATTAAAAAGCGGAGAGGTCCAGCTCGAACTGGACCTCTCTTTTTTTGGAACGAAATCGGAGCGGCGAGTGAGTGTGCGCCTGTTCACCCACTCGCCGTATGACTAGGACAGAGAGAGCTGCCTAGCCAATGTCGCGCTGTGCCTCATCCGCGTCTTCGGCGAGGTCACGCAAGAGTTCCACGAAACCGTCGGATTTGCCGCTCTTGGTCGTATGCCCGATGAAGAGGCCGTCATCAATCAAAGATTGCACCGCACCCATGGCCGCGCCTTTGGTTTCCGTAGGCCGGATGATGGAGACGGTACCGAGCTTTCGATTAAGGAAGATAGTGGGTTCGGGCATGATTAAATTGGTCTGAAATTCGTCAGCTTGTGCCGGAGTAGCGTTGGGATTGTTCAGGTTTGGAAATGTGACGGTCGCTCCGGTTGAAAGCGGAAAACCTTTATCAACATCAGTGAGCTGAGGTGCGTTGCCAGCCTTGTCGTGCCAGGTTTGGAAATGCGCGGTTTCGGTTGGGCCAATGCTGAGGAGCACACGAAGGACTTCCACGTTACTGACGCGCTGCGCTAGCGACGGATACAAGCTGTTTCCGCCTTGCTCGATGAATGCGAAATGGAATCCCGCTGTGTTGGCAATGGCTTGGGTATGGTCGGCGACTCCGCTGGACTTGGAGTTGTCTGCGATCAAGTCGGCATTGGTGCGGGGAATGGCGGTGTGCTGGCCAACGGCAAGCGTTGGAATGGCGTTCGGGAAAGTATCGCCGAAGTCAGGATTCTTCGAATCGCTGCGATAGCGTGTCCACCAACTCGTATCGACGGTGAGCTGGGTAAGATTGGTAAGCCGTCCGATGTTCGGTACTCCAGTGACCTTGCTCGGCGGCAATGTCGCAAATTTGGACAAGTCCACGGAATCCGCGCCCTTGGATTGCAGATAATTTTTCAGGAAAGCTTCGTGGCTTAGTTCGTCGTCGGTATTGTCTGAAATGTATTGCGGCATGTCCCCATCGAGTTGCAGCAGCCCGAGAATGTAGAGTTCCGCCAGCCCGTTAGGAAAGGGAAGATCGATCGGCGAAACACCGTGATTTCCCGGACCGGCGCCACCGAGTTCGGCGTACTGCCGCCAAAGATCCGCCTCGATTGTTTCCAGGGCTTGCAGAAACCGCAGAATAGCGGCGTCACCTCGGTTGAGACCTCCGTTCTTGCCCTCATCCTCAGCAAAGGCGGATAAACTGCTACCGCCAAGTAATCCGGCTCCCATCGTGGCTGCTCCCGCAACCGCAACGCCCCTTTTCAGGAAGGAGCGGCGGCCGGAAGCCCCCGCAGGAATCGGTAGACCTGTTTTCTTCATTTGTAATCTCCTCAGTGAAAGTCGCTCGACCGCTTGAGAGAATAAGCAGAGGAGCGCAATTCGTTGTCATCGCGATATCGCGGAAAAGTAACTTGTTTTGCGGAATTGGGGGCAAGCCTGCAACGAATTAGAGACAAGGCGTTCCGGCTGTGGCA
>DASXLU010000503.1:0-6168 GCA_036496065.1 Candidatus Acidiferrum sp. | reverse complement strand
TTCTGTAGGCCGTGCGAGCGAGTGAATCCGGCTTGCCGTCGTGGCTGCTATGACTGTGCGCGACGCGGATCGGCACGCCTTCGAGCGAAGCCCACCGGAGCAATGCTCCAGAGAAGAGATGGACATGGCTGTGCACGACGTCGTAGCGGCCTTCCCGCAAAACTTGGCGGAATCGTTGGCCCAGGCTGGATGAAGGATGTTGCGGGCAGCGGTGGACAACCGCTCCCAGTCGCTCCGCTTCGCTGGCATGCAAACCAGCCTCCGGTCCGAAGGTGCAAAAATCAAATTGAAGATGCTTGGTGTCCAAGTGCTTCAGCAGAGTCATCAGCCATATTTCTACGCCGCCTGGATTCAGCGTGCCCAGACAGTGCAGAACTCGTATGCTGCGAGTCACGATGCCCGCCTGCGCGCAAGCTGCATTGGGCAAACTCTGCCATAAATTTCCGCCACTTCGCGCGCTGTCGTTTCCACATTAAAGAGCCGCTTGGCCAATTTTTGTCCTTCGAGCGCCAGCCACAAAGATTCGGCGCGATTATGCATCGACGACACGATCGCCTCGGCCAACGCTTCCGTATCTCGTGGGGAAACCAGCCTGCCGGTTCTTCCTGGCCGAACGAGATCGGGAAGTCCGCCTACATTTGTGGAGACGACCGGTACGCCACTCAACAACGGTTCCACTGCGCCGCCAACATTCTCGGAATGCGAGGCTACGACGGCTAGATCGAGATCGGGATAGAGTGCGGGAACGTCCGAGCGCGTGCCGAGAAACGTCATGGAATCGCGGCAAACGCGCTGCCCAAGTTTGCGTAAGTTTTCTTCGTACCGTGTTGCGCCATTCCACGCCCCGCCGATAACGACGGCGCGCAAGTCGGGAAGCGTTCTCTGAGCAATTCGAAACGCAGCAATGAAATCTTCATGCCCTTTAAGGCCTGTCGTCTGCCCAAGAAAACGCTTCGGCGAATACATGTAGCAAACCATTCCGACCAGCGGAGTTTCTGTAGTCAACCGCAATTCGCGCCGCAAGCTCTGCGTTCGAACTGTGCTGAACGCTGTGAGATCCGTGCCAGGATAGGAAAGAAAGATGTGTTCGGGGCGCACGCCAAGAGAGCGGTATTTTTCTTCCGTCCAACGGCAGCAAGCGATCCAATGATCCGGCGGTCCTGCGGAGGAAATATCGAGTCGCGCGAAAAAACTGTGTTCGAGATGCAGCGGGCCAGGTACTTGAAAGATTCGCGGAATCGGCGAAGACTTGCCGAGCGCCGCTCTCACGATTAACGTAGGGCCGACGTGATGAGTGTGGATCACGTCGGGCTGAACCGTTTCCACCAGGTTTCGGCACGCCTGCAGCACGGCTGGGATCCGCCAAGGCTGCTTCGCCGGAAAATCGAGAGCCAGCGGGACAACCTGCGCGCCCGCTTCTCTGTACTTGCGTGCCATATCGCCGGAATCCGACGGCAGAGCGACGAGAATTTCCAATCCCAGCGAGCGCAGCACACGAACTTGCTGGTAGACCCAACCAGCGCCGGTACTCGTCTTGACGATGTGCAGAATTTTCATGGAACGGTGCGCCGCAATTCTGGTCCAGCACCTCGCGGAAAGCAATACAGGCGCCCCTGCACAAAGGCCAGCCGTACTCGGTTTACGTGCCGATAGACATTTCGCCCTGCCGGTGTTACATCTTTAGAACCGCGCACGCGCTTGCTGCGCCGAGCCAGCAGAACTTCGCCATGCCGCAAAGTCGCTCAACATACTCGCCACGATTGAACTCCGGATTGATGTGCGCGGCCGCCTTGGCTCTGCTGATTCCGTGCGCGACACTCACTGCCGCCAGATTGCCTAATTCCACTAAACAAACGCAAGCTCCCCAAGCCTTAGGCTCCATCAGCGCCGTAGGTTCAGTTTCCGTTAACGGTGTTCCCGCGCCGTCCGATGCCACCATTTTTGTGGGCGACACCATCCGGACCAGCGACAGCGGTGCGGTATCGTTTTCGCTCAGTGGCAAAGGCGCGTTCAAGATTGCGCCCAACAGTGAAATGTCGTTTCTGCCGGACCCGCGTTTCACCGGCGAGTTGAAATCCGGCTTGGTGGTGATGAATTCGTTTGGCGGCGCAACGGACATCTCGGTGCGCGTAGGAAATTATGTGGTCGCGCCGGTCATTCAGGCGCAGCAGTCCGCATCGCGAATCGAACGTCATCCCGACGGGTCGTTCACGATTGCCTGCCTGGACGGAAGCGTAGGAGTAATTCCGCTCGAGGGGGCTACGGGGCGAGTATTGCAATCTGGCGAAGCCGCAAATATCTTGCCATCGGGAGAACTGGAGCAAGCGAAAGCTGCGCCCACTCCGGAAACTCCGCCCAAGGCCGCCGACACTACTGCCACCGCGGCAAACACTCCGCCACCCGAGCCGCCTCCCGTGCATGGCAATAGCAGCAGCAAGAAGAACGAATACATTCTTTTGGGGGTGGCTGGCGCGGCAGCGGTGGGGATTGCTGCGGGCTTAGCGGGGCGTGGCCATGGCAGTCCGTCGGTGAGTCCTTCCACGCCGTAAAATTACTACGCAATTATTTGAGTTTGTCGCGGATCGCGCGAACACGCTGAGCTTTTGACCTACACGCCTACGGGTTCGGCTTGCTCAGCTTAAACGTAAAGAATACGGATTGTTCTACGGCTACCGGATGACCGCCCAATACGGTCGAACCATAATGCCAGGCCCGAACCGCGTTCATGGCCACGTCACTTAGCTCTGCCGGGCCGCTTACGAAACGCACCGATTGCACACTGCCGTCGGCTGCGACCATCACATCCAATTCGACCAGTCCTTGAATCAGCTTTTGTTGCGCGTCTGCCGGATATGCTGGCAGCGGGCTGGAGAGCAACGGTCCAATCTGCAAGACGCCGCCAGAGCCGGAAGATGGATTCGCAGAGTCCCCGGAATTTCGAATGGAACGAAAACGCGAAAAGAACGAGACGGATCCCACCATGTTTTGCACCGGTGGAGGAGCAGCCGCCGCGCTGTTCGCATTGGTATTGCTTGGCACGGAAGTCGCGGGTGCCTGCGAGACGTTCGGCGTTGCCGCAGTGGGCAAAGCTAATGTCTTCTGCGGAGGCGGAGATGTGGCCGCGGGTTTTGATTCCGGCGCGCGAGAGGGCGCAGACGAAGGGGGTACCGGCTTTTCCGCGACGGTCGCTGTTTTCTTGAGCGCGTTCAAAAGATTCGCTGCGACGGCTGCAGATCGCGAGTCGTCCCGCGGCACGCCACTGGCTTGCGACGCAGCAGGGGAATTTGCCGATTGCGCCGGATTGGCGTCTGCAGTCGACGAACTGTTCCGTGCGCGTGGCGTATTACCGGAGGGCGTTCGATCGGTGAGTTGAGTGCCGCGTGACTGACGCGAAAACTCCTGATCCTCGGTATTTTGCAGCGAATTGCGAACGGCATGCCCGGGACGTTCCGCGGCGTTTGTACTCGACGACGGCGGTACAGCAGCAGATGTTGAGGTCGGTCCATTTGTAGGGGAGGTTCCGGAATCGCTGGGCTGGATGCCGCTGGCAGTTGAAGAAGCTTGCCCAGTGCCAGCCGAATCTTGCGTTGCACTTACAGGCGCGCGTGACGCCACGAACAGCTGCCTGTTTCGAGAAAACAGAAATCCCGCCCCGAAACATACTCCTCCCAGCAAAACCATTCCGGCGGAAATTTTCCAGAAATTGCTCAGCCGTTTGGGAGCCCAATATACCAGCGGGTCTTCCGGATCTAGTGCGGCTAACTCTGGGAACGCGGTTACATTCGACGTTGCTGAGCTAGCGAGCACGCCTGCGGGAAATTTCGCTGGCAAGGGCAGGGTGTCGGGCAACGGATCTCGCGCCGGCTCCAGAAACGTCTCGAAACTAGGGAGCGGTGGCGGCGTTCGAAGCGTTGCTCCACTAACCAACGACGGCGGCCCTGGCTTCGTGAAAAACGGCGAGGGCGCTGCTGCTTTCTCACTGGAGAAAAGCTCTTCCGGGCTGATGCGTTTAGACGCGGCCGCAGCCACCGGCGGCGCAATATTCAGCGGAGCAGCATTCGGGACCGTCGCTGGCTGGCCTGTTCGCGGATAAATACAAGGTGGAATAGGAACCGAGTCTGGCCCGATCTCCAGATCGGCGGCCGAGTTGACCGCATCATCAGCCGCCAGCTCCGCAGGTTCGACCGTAACGGGAGGTCCCGGGACCGCCGGAGATCCAATCCATTCCGCAATTTGATTCCTGGCCTCTTCCGGCAACGCCGCGAAGCGTGCGCCCACTTTTTTCTTGGACGCGCTCTTCCACACAATCAATGCCGGCGTTTCAATCACACGATCCGATCCGGGCACCTGGAAGCGCACCAATACGTGATCGCTTTCCAGAACTTTTGCGGCTCGAAACGACAAGCCCGTCTCGCTGAGATCGGCGATTAACCCGGCATTTCCATCGTTGAGCTGCAGGTAGGTAGACGCGTTCATCGGCCGGCGGACTTGAGACCGGCGATCCGGTGGCAATTTCCTTGACTCCGACTCCGGCTCTGAATCCAGTTGCGAGGAATGTTCCGGATAAGCCTCGTCGTCGCGTTCAGGCTCATCGGCCGGGGCCAGGAACGAATCGCGATCTAAAAACGAAGTTGTGCTTTGGTCTGCTGCGAGATGCAAATCATCCGAATAGCTGGTCATCTCGTCGAATACGGATTCCGCTGTCTCGTCAACAGGCGCTTCTTCTGGCCGCCGCTCGTTCGCAGCCTGCAGGCTAATCCATCTTTGAATTTGTTCGTGGGCGTCTTGCGGCAAATCGATGAAGCGAACACCAGCCCGTTTTCTCTTCTCGCCGATCCAACTGATTTCCGCCAGAGTCTCGATGGCGTCCAGGAATCGCGGCAATTGGAACCGGAATCGAAGCGTTGGATTGCCTACCAGGGCCTGCGCGGTAGATATGGCCATACCGCTCTCGCTCATATCCAGAATGATGCCGCCGTTGTTCTCGCCCACTTCCGTGTATTCAACGGGTCGAACCGGGTAGCGAGGCTCTGCCCTACGCTCGGTAGTCAGCGAGTCGCTTTGTGTTTTCCGCGATGGCGAGTCTTGCATAAAACAGGCTCCCGCCCGTTTCCCTTGGCAGGGGACGTACCTGGGGTACTGCACTCGGGAGTATACGCGCACCGAATCAGGGCGTTCAATAACGTTGGCAATTTATAGTCTCAAGTAAATCCGGTAGTAAGTTGGCTTGTGCGTTTACCTGGCGGTGACAATCGAAACCATACGCAGCCCGAAACTGCCCGCAATCTTGCTGTCGAATTTGTTGCTTAGCGGCCGAACAACCTTCATCAATACCAGATCCGTGTTAGCGCCGGTTGCAAAGGAGAATGTGTGTTCCGACCACGGTACGCTACCGCTCAACGAGTCTGTCGAGCCAAGGATTTTCGCGGGGTCGTAGGCGTCGGAAATCTGCACGCACACGCCGCTATCCGTCGTAATTGCGACGGAACGCATCATGGCGGTGAAGGTGTATCGAGAGTTGCGCTTTACGCGGACGAATTGCGCCACGGCATCGTAGTAGGGATTTGCCGAGCCGTCAAAATCGATGCGCAAGTACCGGCCGCCGCTTCCTGAGTCGCTCTGTGGCTGAGTAACCTCCGCGCCCTTCACCGGGTAGACTCGCCAGCCGAAACCGCCGTTAAGGATATCCGTGTGAAAATTGCCGTTGGTTACCAGATTTTCGTCGGATGCCGGAGGAGGCGTGCGCGATGGGAAACGTGTCGCGAGCGATGACCACACTTGTGAAGCGCGCGAAATGTTTCGGGATTTAATCAGCGCGTCGAAGTAGTGGAAGGTTTGGTCGATTTCGATCGACGAGGGCAGAAGCAGCAAGTGATCCCACGTTTTTGCGGCCCCGGCCATGTCGCCACGATCGACCTGAAAGTTCAAATACTCGACGAATGCGGATGCATCCAGTGGCAGCACGTCGGCGATTACAGTGTCAGTGTCAATCCTTGCGTTCAACGTCAGCGCGAAAACTTGATTTCTGCTGATGGCGTCCGAGGTGAGAACTTTTTTCAATGCGGGCAAGGCTTCGCTGGATTTTCCGGTGCGTACGTAAAAATTTGCCGCTTTCCAATTGATTTCCGGCGAATTTGGAAAGAGTTGCAGGGCGCGGCGAAAAAGAGG
>DASXLU010000502.1:0-6371 GCA_036496065.1 Candidatus Acidiferrum sp. | reverse complement strand
CCCGAAAAAGTACGAGCCTCCGAGGGTGTTTCTGTCGTTGATGTGGTAATCCACTTTACCGAGGGCGTTCCTGGACGAATCGACGTCTGGAAAACCACCAGTGATGGTTTTGCTGTTCGTTGTGTTCGGCCCGTAGGTGCCGCCCGTGCACCCCGTGTAGGGCGCGGTAATGTTTGTCGGGCAGCCTAGAAGGTACAGACTCTGTGCGCTGAAGGGGATATTGTTCGCAGCGAGTCCCGCGAGGGCGTCAGGAACACTTATGCCCGGGTTTCCAACGGACACAGTCGTCGGGGCGTTGACCGAAATCGAATTGCCCACGGTGTAATTGCGATTTTCAAAAGCGCCAAACCAGAACAGTTTGTCTGGAATGATCCGCCCGCCCGCCGTAGCACCATATTGTTCCAATTCCACGGGTGTCTTGGGCGTTCCAACCTGATTGAAATAGTTGCGGGCATCGAAAGAGTCCGAACGGCCAAAGGCGTACGCGCTGCCGTGAATGGTGTTGGTGCCGGACTTCAATCCCACGCTGGTGATGGCCCCGGGCTTCCAACCGAACTCGGCCTTGGGGTTAACTTGCGTATTGAATTCCTGAATTGCATCGATGGGCAAAATAGTAGCCGCGTCACCGGCCACGGCAGCTGCGTTGGTGACACTGAAGCCCATGAAGGCCTCGTCGTTGCTCAAGCCGTCCAAAATATAGCTGGTATCTTCGGGCCGCGCACCGTTGGTGGTTTGCGTCCACGGACCGCCTCCTGGATAAACCGTTGTTCCCGGGCGCAGCGTGAGCAAGTTTTGGTAGTTTCTGCCGTTCAGCGGAATCTCGTTAATCGTTTGGTTGCTGATAGTGCCGCCGAGGGTCGTGGACGTGGTATCCATCATCGGAGCGTCTTCGCTGATAGTTATCGTCTCGGTCTGTGAGCCGGTTTGCAGCACGGCATCAACGCGCGCATCCTTGCCGACCTCCACTTGGACGTTCTTGCGCTCGAAGACTTTGAAGCCTTTAAGTTCGGCGCGTACGTTGTAGGAACCCGCGATCAGATTGATCGCAGCGTACGCTCCATCTGTGTCGGTCGTCAGCGTTTGCGTAACCCCGCGCGCTACGTCCGAAACTGTCACGGTTGCTCCGGCCACATATCCGCCGGATTGATCGGTGACAATACCCAAAATCCGTCCCGTGTTTCCTTGTGCGAAAACCGGTCCGGAAGCGAGCAAAAAGAGCGAAAACAGGCCTACCAACACCCCAAAAAAGCTACGAAACTTGCCTAAATTAAGCATCACTCACCCCTGTAAATTTGTGCGACCCCGAACTAAGCCCCGAAATAGGTATAGCCGCTGTACCATCATACGAGCCGCCTTGTCAACTATTTCCTTCATTCTACGCAGCAAAATTAGTGATAGCAGGCGAATTGTACGTAAATTGGTATATTGGACTGACCAATTTGCAAATGTGGATTCGCGAGCTACAATTTCGTGCCGCGAACCGATCCTCGTGTTCGCCGAACGCCCCAAGAAACGGGCTAATAGCGGCGCAGTAAACGTAGTAGAGCGGACAGGTGAGGACAAGAAATTCAAAGTGGAAATTGTCCAGAAGTACACTAGGCCAAAGCTTGTAGGGACGGTACGGAGGGCATCACTCGTCGGCGGGCCGACCCAGGCCGACCCACCCACCGCCGCGCAGTCCTTTCCAAGTTGCTGATCGCCAGTCGTCTGGGTCTTCCAAGCGGGTTCGCTCGGACCTAGTGGGGATGAGCCGGTTCGCTAGGGGCCGAGGGCGTAGCGGAGACCGCGAGCTGAAGAAACTTGACTAGGCATAGGTATGATGGTAGAACCACGTTCCGCTGCTCGCATTTCATTTTTGCATTCTTCATCGCGGAATTTCTGCGAACCGAGGCTTTTTATGAACCGCAACTCTCGTTGCTTGCACGTCGCTGCGCTGTTAATCCTGGCTTCACCCCTTTTCGTTCCGGCGAGGTACCTGACGGCACGCGGTCAGCTTGCGACAGGCAACACTCCGGCCGAATCCGTGGCTTCTCATGGGTACATTGCAGGCACCAAGACGATCAAGGGTTCGGATATTCCTGGTGAATACCATTTCGTTCTGACCCGCGACGAAATTTATGTGCCGATCATTATTCGTAAACCGAAAGGCAACGGACCATTTCCCGCGGTGACGATGGGGTGGGGTGAAGGGCGCGAGGGCATGAAGAAAGTGGAGCAGCTCGCGGACAGTTTCTCGGGACTGCAAGATCGCATGCTGGCGCGCGGGTATGTAGTGGCCACAGTGAATTATCGCAACGAGATTCCTTACGCTTACGAGCAGTCCAAGCCGCCGCAAAACCTGCCGGACAGTATCAGCGGCGAGCGACGCATGCTGAAATCCGGGCCGACACTGGATCACGAAGACCTAATTGCTATCTTGCGGTATCTGCAAACGCTCCCGTACGTGAAAAAGAACGGTGTGGGCGCAATTGGCGTAAGCCATAGCGGCGAAATGATCATGAAGGCGGCCAGCGAATATACGTTCAACGCGGGGATCGCCATTGAACCCGCCGATCACGAATTCCTGACGGTGAATACGGGTCCGACGGCGCCACGGAAGGATAACGAAATTCAGTACAACGACATTGAGGTTGCGCGCAAGAATGCCAACAAGCCGGAGGCGATGGAGCGCATCAACCGGATCCAGACGCCGATTCTGATTTTTGGGCGCGACACCGATCACCAGCAGGGAATTTTCAAGCTGACTTACGAATGGATGAAAGAAGCCAACAAAGATGTGACCTGGGCGAGCTTTAATCATCCAGTGCACGGCTATGTATTGATTAAAAACCAGGAGGACGGCTCGTACAAGCCGGACGAAATCCAGCAGAAGACTTACGAAATTTTCATGGAATATTTTGACAAGCACTTGAAGCAATAGTCGCCCAACTTTTTTCGCAAGGGATAATTTTCGTTACAATCGGACGCGCGCGCCCGCGCTCTGGTTCTGTATTTCTGGCACAAAATGGAAAGTGGTTTGGCGTATCGCTCGCCGCCTGGACCGCTAAGGGAGGATTCGATGCAACTGGGATTTGCAGGGCTGGGCGATATGGGACGGGCCATCGTTCCACGGCTGATTGCGGCCGGACACACGGTGACAGGCTGGAACCGCACGAAACAAAAAGCCGAGCCGCTGTTCAAGCTGGGAATGGGCTGGGCGGATTCCCCGCGTGAACTGGCCGCAAAGTCGGAGATCGTGTTTTCGATTGTGACGGACTCCGATGCAGTGAAGTCTTTAGCGCTCGGCGAAAACGGGATAATTTCCGGACTGCGCAAGGACGCGGCGTATCTGGACATGAGCACGATCGATCCGGAAGCGAGCCGCGAAGTGGGCGCGGAGTTCGCCAAGGCCGGGTTGACCATGATGGACGCGCCGATATCCGGGACAACGCTGACACTGGGCCAGGGGAAGGCGTCGTTGATGGTAGGCGGCGATCAAGCTGCGTTCGAACGCGTGCAACCGGTGCTGCTGGCCATCGGGCCCAAGGTGACGTACATCGGGAAGCAGGGTCTGGCGGTGCAGTTGAAGGTCGCGCTGAATATGACACTGGTGATCGAGGTGATCGGCTTCTGCGAGGGCGTGGCGCTTGCGGAAAAAGGCGGAGTGCCGCGCGAAGTGGCTGTGGATGCGATGCTGAAGAGTGTGGTGGCTTCGCCAGTGATCAGTTATCGCGCTCCGTTGATTTTGGAGGGCCATATCTCCGACGCGACGTACGGAAACGTGAATTTGCAGCAGAAAGACATGATGCTGGCGCTGACGTTAGGCAGAAAAATGGGCGTGCCGGTGCCGCTGGGAGCGGCGGCGAACGAAATGCTGAACGCGTGCCGCGGATTGGGATTACAGGACCACGATTTCGTAGCCGTTTACGAGGTCTATCGGAAGTTGGGAGGAATGTCCAAGTGAAACCGTATCGTACGAATCTGCGCGACGTGCCGCGCGTTGGCGGACTGAAGGAAGACGAAGGTTGGATCAATATGCAGGTGCAGTTTCTGATCGACCAGAAAACCGCGGGCTCGGAGAAATTTTTGCTGGGCTGGACGGTGCTGCCGCCGGGCGCGCGTCATGACAAACACCGGCATCCCAACGTGGATGAATTTTTTGTGGTGATCAAGGGCAGCGGATTTATTTACACCGACACGGGCCGCGAACCATCGGCGCAGGGCGACGTGATTTTCACCCCACGTGGACACTGGCATGGCTTCGAAAATACGGGCAGCGAGGATGTGGTGCTGGTGTGGGGATGGAGCGGCGCAGGATCGCTGGAAGCTGCGGGCTACGAGATTCCGCCGGAAGGATACTGACACGCATGGCTTTTCATTCATGACCGCCGCCTGGCACGATCCGCGCATCGCCGGCGGCATGAAGCAGCAGTTGCGGCAGCGTCGCGAGTTTTTGGAACGGGGCGAGCAACCGCTCGGTTGGAAACTGGCATTTGGCGGACCGGCAGCAATGGAGCGGCTGCACATCAATGCGCCGCTGGTCGGATTCTTGCTAGAGAAGGCCATCGTGCCATCGGGCTCGACGATTTCGTTGAAGGGCTGGACCAAGGTGGCGGCCGAACCGGAAATTACCGTCCATCTCGGAGAAAATGTTCCTGCGGGAGCGGACCGGGAAACTACGATGCGCGCGATTGCTGGGCTAGGCGCGGCGATCGAGGTGGCGGATGTCGATCATCCATCGGCCGACGTCGAAGGCACGTTGGAGCGAAACATTTACCAGCGGCACCTGATTCTTGGGCCAACCGCTGCCGCTCATGCGGGCGGAGTTCTGGCAGGGTTGCGCGCGCGCGTGGTGCACAAGGGCTTGGAAATTGCCAACACTAGCGATTTCGAGGCGCTCACCGGCGAACTGATCACGATCGTGCAGCATGTGGCAAATCTTCTTGGGGTTTTTGGCGAAACGCTCGACGCCGGGCAAATTATTATTGCGGGCTCGATCACGCCGCCGATTTGGGTTCAGCCCGAGGAAGAAGTTATCTTCGAATTGTCGCCACTTGAGCCGATTTCCGTACGGTTCTCTGCGAGCTGATTACGTCGGATTCTTCTCTTCGCTTTGCAACTCTGCCACAAAAAGACGAGGCGAACCGGAAGCTGTGCTTTCTCCTGTCTGCCTCGTCAAGATGCTGATGAATTACTTTGTGACGTACAAGAGTTCCAGCGTACCCGGCTTCGGTTTCGGCCACTTCTGTCCCGGACCCGGAGGAATCATATCCGCCGTGGGGAGAAAGAGATTGTGCGTCTTGGGATCGAGCGCCATGGTGCGCGCGCCTTGTTTCGTGGTGACGTTATCGACGATGCTGTATTTGTCCGCTGAATCCTGATGAACCACGGTGAGCGTGCCGGACTCGCCATTCGACGAGAACGCGAACTTAGTATCCGGATCAAATGCCGCGGCATCTGCGCCTTCACCGGTCTTCGGAGTGGCAATAACTTTGCCGGAGTCGGCATCGACCACAGCCATCATTTCGTTGTCGCACACCGCAAACAGACGACGGCCTTTGGCATCAATCGCCAATCCACTGGGTTCTTTGCAGGGAGCAAGGGGCCAGCGGTGCAGCACCTTCATCGCGTTCGCATCGATGTGCAGCAGTTCGGAGGTGTCTTCGACGTTCACGTAGACGTTGCCCTTTCCGTCGACGGCGGCGAATTCGGGCTTTCCTCCAACCGGGATCGTATTTAGCACGGTGCCATCGGACGCATTGATGACCGTGGCGTCTTTGCTGCGGCCGTTAAACGCGAAGACACGCTTGGTTACGGGTTCGTAGATGATGGCGTCGGGATTCGTGCCGGTAGGAGCAGTGCCCAAAGTCTTGAGCGTCTTCAAATCGAAAATCGTGACGGTGTTACCGCGGCCGTTGCTGGTGAAGCCGCGGCCCAGATCGGGCGCGAGTGCGATACCGTGCACTCCTTCGGTGTTGGGAATATCGCCGACCACGGCATGAGAGTCCGCATCAAACACCATCGTATGTGTGGCGTGGGAAAGATAAAGGCGGCGTGCATCCCCATCGACGATTAAATAATCCCAGCCCCCTTCTCCGGCAACCGGAATATGTTTGGCGACGCGATAGCCGGAAGCTTGCGGCTTGGGCGCGGCAGCGCGCAGAGTGATGCTCGTAACGATGGCCAGGGATAGTCCCGAAACCCCTAGAATCCCCAGAAAGATTGCACTCTTCTTTAGCATGATGGTTTCCTTTTCGACTTTTTCCCGCAAAAGTCTGACGCCGAGCACGCGGCATTCTACCTGAAAGGCGTTCTCTTAAACGCAAAAGAATCTCGCGCAGTCTGAGAGACTGAAATTTCTTTCAGAAATCTACGCATTCGTGCCGGCGTCC
>DASXLU010000501.1:0-4478 GCA_036496065.1 Candidatus Acidiferrum sp. | reverse complement strand
CTGATTTTCCCGGTGACCACTTTGTCTGGGTATGCATTCAGTTTTATGTCCGCGTTCTCTCCCACGTGCACGTTCGACAAATCGTTTTCATACACGTCACAAAGAATCCATACCGTCGTGAGATCCGAAATCGTGAAGGGGCTGCCGCCGGAAAGGCCCTGCACTCCGGCAGCATTGGTTACTTGCTGATCAGTAATCACGCCAGAAACTGGCGCCTTAATGTCCACCACGCCGCTCGGGTGGTCCTTATCCACGCCCAACACCCGCAAATGTTCCAAAGTTGTCTCTACATCCACTTTCGCTTTCGCATCTGCGTCTTGCGCTACCTGAAAATCGTTCAGAGAGATCGCCCCTCGGTCATAAAGAATTTGCGCACGTTCCAACTGTCTAGCAGTCAGCGCCTCATCCGCGACCGCTTTCCGATAATCGGAAAACGCGCCGGCAATATCCGGGCTTTGCACGCGAAGCAACACCTGCCCCTTTGTGACCGAATCGCCCAGCCGCGCCCTGATTTCAACTACGCGCCCAGTAGCTAACGTCACTACGGGAATGGTCCGATTTATCGCCGGGCTCACTACGCCTGTAGCTGTCAACGACCGGGCCGCCACGTACTCCGCCGCCGTTGCCAGCGGGAATTGACTCTTGTCCGGCACTTCCAGCAGATTCACGTCCTGCTCTTTCTCCACTTTCGGTGGTGGCGGGGCGCCTCCGCCCAAATCCGCCTTTCCACCACATCCGGCGAGCGCAGCGAACAACAGCAGGAAAAAGGATTGCCCGCACTTGCGAATCATTGAATGACCTC
Organism: Candidatus Acidiferrum sp.; assembly: GCA_036496065.1. Classification (GTDB taxonomy): domain Bacteria; phylum Acidobacteriota; class Terriglobia; order Acidiferrales; family UBA7541; genus Acidiferrum. The sequence goes on along the minus strand of DASXLU010000501.1, from coordinate 3,676 downwards.
GCGTCCGACAGCGAGATTGAGTTGGCTGGCCGCCATCAAATAGGCGCCCACTAGATTTATGTAGTTCAGTTGCACACTGCGGTAATCGTTCTCCGCGCTCAGAAGGTCCAGCAACGATGCTGCGCCGTGCTCATAGGAAAATTTCATCGTGTCTCGCACCCGCGTCGCCTGCTCCAGATATTTGCTCTTGTACGGCCGAAGCAAAATCAAATTGCTGTTTGCCGTTACATAGGCCGAATCCACATCGCTGAACACTTGCGCCTGCGTCGCGTCCAGCAGTTTTTGGTTGCGCTCTATGTCCAATTCCGTTCGAAGCTTTTCGCCTTGGTTGCGGTCGAAGATGCGCAGTGGGATGCTGAAGCCTGCGCCGACGTACTCCTTCAGCGGAGGCTGGTAACTCAGGTACGCTTGCGAAATGGTTGGGAAGCCCGCGTCGACACTGATGGTCGGATCGGTCGAGCCATTAGAGACCGCCAAGCGGTGATCCGTCTTCGCCTTATCTACCGACTGCACAGCGGCCTTCAAGTCCGGCCGGTTGTCCATAGCGATTTGCCGAAATTCATCCAGCGGTTTCAGCAGATCGGTGAACTCGTAGAGGCCCAGCACATCGAATTGGTCCACCGGCGTCTTATCGTTCAACAACATCAACAACTGAATCTTGGAAGTCCGCAGATTCACTTCCGCCGTTTGCAGGTCCGATTCGAATTGGACGCGCTGTAGTTCCAGCCGGTCCAGATCCATTTGTGCGATGGCGCCGACTTCATACCGGTCGCGGCTGATTTTCAGTACCTTGTCCCAGTAATCCAAATTTTCCTTGGTCTCGCGCACCACCTCCTTAGCTTGCAGCGTCCCCACGAACGCCCCCCTCAGAGTAAAGAGGAGATTTCTCTCCAAATCGGATTGGCTCGAGACGGCGATCGTTGTGGCTTTCTGCGCGCTTTCCAGCCTCAGTTCGCGTTTGTGGCGGCGTTCGTGAAGATAGTTCAGCGACGTGGACAGCGTCGCAGCCGAGAAAGCACTGCCCTGTGTGGTGTTCCCAATCTGATCGACGCCAATATTAAACTGCGGATTCGGCCGGAGAAAGGCGGTAGTCTCCTGAGCCTTCGATTCATCAACGCCAACTTGGCCCGCACGCAAAGTCGGGTTATTCGTTTCAAAGCGCTGGCGTACCTCCTCCCAGGTCAACGCTTTTTGCGCCTTGCTCCCACTCGCCGTTGCAGCGAGAAACACGGCAACCAGGCATACACCTCTAAGAATGCGCGGCATGAATCTACCCTCTTGTGCTTTAGCGTTCTTGGAAACATCACAGGTCGCAACCTGTGGGTCGGAGACACTGCTCGCAACACGAATGGAGCCCGAGTCGCTGCCCAGTATCCAGAAGAATATCGGGCGGACCTAAGCAAAGCATCAAAGACACTTAAAGATAAAGGACGTTTACGCGGTAAGAAAAGAGATGGGCGGCGAACGCCCCAGGTGGCGGAAAAAGATCCCCTTCCGGACGTTCTTCTCCGTGCCGTTTCCACGCACGCGCGACGCTTTGGGGGCGCCGGAATAGTGAAGCTCCCGCGGTTCTTCACCAAACAGCAATCGCGGCATCGCTAGCGCGCTCAAGTCATGAGACGGTTCGAAGGGTACCTGAACATAAAAGAATGACTCCGTTATAAGCGCAGGAAAAGCACCAGGACTCGCTAGCGAGAATCTACCGTGGCCGTCGTTCAACAGTACAGCAACCATCTTCGAGTCTAACGCCGTGCTGACAACCAAATCTAAAATCGAGTCCCCGTTCACATCTCTCTGCGACAGGTCTAATCCCCCGCCACGAGCCGTTAGTCCAAAGTCGGAGCCGGGCGCCTGACTGAAGCGAAATCGAATGAAGTAGGCGGTAGCTTGTGAGTCGACGCGCGCGACAGAAACTGTCGCCATGTCAGGTCGCTCATCGCCGTCAAAATCAGCGATAACTATCGCTGCCCCGAAGTCGCCTCGGCCCATCCCATTTTGGCCGACATTACCCCAGGCTCCAGCCGCCAAGAAGGGCCTCATAGCGAGAATCGCGAGGACCGCCAGGCATACCAGTAGGGGTCGCTGGTAATCGGGCCTTCGCTTCGGGATTTGCCTCATCCTTATATTTCCAATTCCTTACGAACAGGTTCCCTCACCTGGAGTGCCAAAAAAGAATATCATCCCACCGCAACTAACAAAACCTGCTCAGTCAACAAGTTTCAATTACAAATAGAGGCCACGTTAGGACCTGCGCTGGGCGTGAAGTTGACAGTCTGCGGCGTCCTGTGACATCGGTCACAGTGAGTTGTGACGTGTAACGCGGCACCATGTGCCTTCAACACTTAACCTCTTCCTTAGTCATTACTCTGTCGCGTCGGCCGTCTTTCCAAGCGGATCAGGAGCTTCTACACTATGGCCACACATCCAATTACCTCGGACGCCGCGCCCTCCCCCGCCGGCCTGCCTTCGCAGACGGTATACGCAATTGTCGGCATCTGTTTGATTCTAGGTCTCTTCGTCGGCTATTTCGTTGTCGGGAAGCATGCGGCTTCACGCGTAGGCCCAGCACAATCCGCGGCGAACAAAGTGCCTTCCATGGGCAATCACCCGAAACTCACTTTGGAACAGATGAAGCAGATGGCCGATGTGCAGGCCTCGTCGCTCGTAGTGAAGTCCAAAGCGGAACCCAAGAACTCCGCCCTGCTCGTCCAGATTGCTGGCATCTACCAATCTACGCACCAGTTCAAAGAAGCCACGAACTACTTTCAGAGCGCCCTGAAGATCGACCCGAAAAACGTGCCGGCTCGCACCGCCATGGCGTCCTGTATGTATTACTCCGGCGACGTCGATGGAGCCATAGGCCAGCTGAATCAAGCTCTCAAATTCAGCCCCAAAGACCCCAACACTCTTTTCAATTTGGGAATGATCAAATACCAAGGCAAAAAGGATCCTGCAGGAGCCATTGCCACCTGGCAGCAACTGCTTAAGCTGAATCCCAATCTGGATCGCAAGCCCATCGTGGAGCAAATGATCGCTGAGGCTAAGGGCAGTGCTATCGCGAAGACTAATTCTGATATGGCGAACTGAGGGATTCCCAGCGGGAGGCAATAGAACGTGACCGAACTAAAGACAACTACCAGCAATGTCTGGACCGCACCTCAGACCTTCGCGCTCGCCGTGGTGGCATTGTTTCTCGGCGTATGCGGTGGCTGGCTCGTGCGGCGAACTTTTGCTGCTGCCCCAACTGCTCAGGTCGCCTCGTCGCAGGCCGCCCAAGTGGCAGTCGCCAATCAGCCGGCCATGCCCGCACAACCTGCTCCACCCAATTTTGGCATTCCCGACGCATTGCCTTCTTCCCAAGCCTTGAAACAGGCCGCCGACTCGCAAGCGGCTCCGCTACTCGAACAGCTCAAGGCCGCGCCAACGAACGCCGCGCTTCTGGCGCAACTAGGCAACATTTATTACGACGCTAAGCAATATCCGACAGCCATCGACTTCTACGATCGCTCTTTGAATTCGCAGCCCGAGAATACTTCGGTTCGCACCGATCTGGGCACCGCCTACTGGTACACCGGCGATGCCAACGCCGCAATCGCACAGTTCCAGAAAGTCCTCGCGACAGAACCAACCAAGCCCGACACCCTGTTCAATCTCGGCATCGTAAAGTGGCAGAGCA
>DASXLU010000500.1:0-32487 GCA_036496065.1 Candidatus Acidiferrum sp. | reverse complement strand
ACGGTGTGAATGAGCTTGGCGGGCCGTTTCTGATCGATTTTCTGGCGTAGGCGATTGACATACACCTCAACCAGATTGGTTTCACTGTCAAAGTGGCGATCCCAAACATGCTCCACGATTTCGCTGCGGGTCACCAGGTCGGGTGCGTGTAGAAGGAAAAGCTCGAGAAGCGCAAATTCCTTGGAGGTCAGCGGTATGGCCTCTTTACCGCGGGTGGCACGACGGCGATGGCGGTCCAGTTCCAGGTCCGCGTAGTGCAGCTTGGCGTTTCCGCTATGCAATCCACGGCGCACGAGCGCCCGTACACGCGCAAGGAGTTCGGCAAGGACAAACGGTTTTGTTAAGTAGTCGTCTGCTCCCGCATCCAGCCCTTCAACGCGTTGCTCCACCAAACCGCGGGCGGTGAGCATCAGCACCGGGGCTTCCGTGCCCATTTGCCGAATTTCGCGACAAACCTGAATGCCGCTTAAGCCCGGAAGCCGCACGTCCAGTAGAATGGCGTCATAGCTGGTATCGGCGACCAGCTCCAAGGCCTTCTCACCGCTCTCGGCGATATCGACGGCATAAGAATTTTCACGAAGTGCGCGCGCGATGAAACTCGCTACCTTGCGCTCGTCTTCCACAAGCAAAATACGCATGGGCTGCCAATCCTCGACCGCATTGCGAGTAGAGATGATAGCACTACCCGGAATGGGCATACGGGCGGCCATGGATCTCATTTGGTGTCGTCGCGAAAGGTTTGGCCGCCCTTCATCACGAACTTAACTCTCTCGAGTTCCGTGATGTCTTGTAGCGGGTCGCCAGAAACAGCGATGATATCGGCAAACTTGCCTTTTTCAATCGAGCCGATGCGATCCTGCCAACCCATCATTTCTGCGGCAACGGTAGTGGCGGTTTGGACGGCCTGGGCCGGGGACATCCCATATTTCACCAGGTAGGAGAACTCCGCAGCCTGCGTCCCGTGGGGGAATGGCCCGACGCCGCTCCCAAAAGAAATCTTGAGCCCTCGGGAGATCGCCAGACGCCCGCTCTTTTCCCGAAGCGCCTGCAAGCTGTATTTGCCGCCGGTGGATTTCGCGTCGCGGGCGGTGTAATCACTGAGCGAATAGTGATATGCGGTGAGTTCGAGATAAATGCCTTTTTTCTTGATGAGGTCTGCGGTTGTTTCGTCCAGGTCAATGGCGTGCTCGATGGTATCTACTCCCGCCTCCACGCAATAACGCAGGCCGTCGCCCCCGAATGCGTGACAGGCGGCCTTTTTCCCGTGTCGGTGGGCCTCATCGACGATAGCCTCGACCTCCTCTTTGGTGTAGGTGGGCTCACTGAACAGCTTTCCGTCCGGTTCGAACTCGTAATCGGAGGTGGAGTGGAACTTGATCCAGTCCGCTCCATAATGAATCTGCTCGCGCACCGCTTGCCTTACGGCCCATGGCCCATCGACGGTCTGATAATTCCTGGGCAAGCTCACTTCCGGCGACCCGAGAATTCCTTCGCCGGTGGCCACTAACCCCATGGTCGAAACCTGCATGCGCGGCCCGGGAAAATATCCCCGGTTGATTGCTTTCTTGATGTCCACATCGGCATAGCCGCCACCATGGCTCATCAGGTCGCGCAGCGTGGTGAATCCGGCACGCAAATCTTTCTGCGCGTTGGACAAGGCGAGCAGGGTGCGGTACTCGCGCGTATCGTTAATCGGGCTGGCAAATGGAGGTCCGCCCGGTTTGATTCCATCGAGTCCGAACCCGAAGACATGCGTGTGACCGTCAATCAAGCCCGGCAAAACGGTGAACTTGCTCAGATCGATCACCTGGGCGTTCGGCGGAATTTGTAGCGAGTCTGGCGACCCGACTGCGAAAATTTTATCTTCTTTGACAAGGATGATTTGGTCGCTCAAAAGTTTACCCGACTTACTGTCGAAGAGATGGCCCGCTCGGATGGCAACAACCGGGGTGGTCTGCGCCTCTGTGGCGCCGCCGTACGCGAGTATTGCGAAAAGACAAGTTATGATAAATCGTGAAATTTTCACGTACTCCTCCAGGGTTTGCTCCATTCAAAAAGAAGCCGATACGCGAGTGGATGCGTATGCAGATCTTCGAAAACAAAAGCCGCGGCTGGGGGTCGCAGACGAATAGTAACTCGCCAGCGTGGCCAGTCGCGGTTCGCAACTCCTCGACCTACTTCTGCACCGCAGAACCGATCTCTTCATTTTTCTCCGATGGTGGTCCTGCAAGCCCGAACGGTAGTGAAAAGACGCGAGATCAGTTCAGGCAGCCGGAAAGAGAATAATATCCAGCGGGCTCATTACGAACTTAAGACAAGATTAATTTATATTTAGCCAAACCCCGGGGCGTCGCAAAATCTCTTACAATTCCTGCATGTTTTGATGCTCATACAATGTTTCCGGGACTATTCCGACGCGGGCTGTCGTTGACGTGCTGACAATGCTGGCGTAGCATCCGCGGAAGCTTCGCACCTGCACGTTTGTGCTCAAGACCTCATTCGATCGGAGATAAATGTTTATGCGCAGCGTTTCCGCTCTATTGGCCCTCGCGGCTTGCCTGCCTTTTGCCTTGGCGGCGCAGGAGAAAGCCCCTTTGAAATTGATAGCGACGATTCCACTACCCGGGTTGAAAGATGGGGACTTTGACCACTTCGCGCCCGATGTCGATGGTCACCGGTTGTTTTTGACGGATGAACAAAATGACAAGGTGGAGATACTCGACACCAATACAAACCAACGCATCCACACGATGGAGAACATCAAGGCGCCACACGCGATCCTCTTTCGCAAGGATCTAAAAAAACTCTTCATCGTCGAGGGCGATGCGTCTGCGGTGAAGATCTACGACAGCGAGAGCTACAAGCAGTTGGGCGAAATCAAGGTAACCATCGACGCGGATTCTATCGCCTACGATCCGTCCACGTCTTATCTGTACGTAGTGAATGGCGGCCGCGAAGCGAAAACGCCGTACTCGCTGATCAGCGTGATCGATACCAACAATGCGAAGAAACTGCGGGATATCAAAATTCTCAACAACCACGTAGAAGCCGTCATCCTCGAGAAAAACGGCCCGCGCATGTTCATCAACATCACCGGCAAAGATGCGGTCGGCGTGATGGACCGGAACAAATCCGAACTCTCTGCGACCTGGCCACTACCGGCGGGCGACAAACAAAACGTCGCCATGGCCTTCGATGAAGCTAATCACCGCCTGTTTGTCGTGACGCGCGCCCCCGGCAAGTTAATCGTGCTGAACTCAGACGACGGCAAGGTAATCGCCAACCTCCCCGCGGTAGGGTTGGTGGATGACGCAGTCTATGACGCACAGCACAAACGCATTTATCTGGCGGGCGACGGGTTCCTGGATGTTTTCGAACAAAAAGACGCGGATCACTACGCGCTTTTCGCCAAAGTGCCAGGAGCGTTTCGCGCCAAGACCGGAATTCTGGTGCCGGAACTCAACCGCTACTACCTCGCGGTTCCGGCTCACGCAGGCAAGGATGCCGAAGTGCGTGTCTATGAAATTCAACCATAGGATGCAGCCTTCTCTGGTGATCCATGCGACGGCGTGACTTCGGCAAAGCTTCTCTCGGTGTGCTAGGCGGTTCTGTGCTCGGCACCTCCGCCCGGGATACAAGCGGCGCTGAGGTGCCCGATTTTCCTAAAACTCCAGGACTCACGAAATATGTGGGTTCCTTTGTCATCGAAACAAAGTTCGAGAATATTCCCGCAGAGGTCATTGAACTCGCAAAGAAATCCATTCTAGATGGGTTTGGATTGGCCCTGGCCGGGTCTCGTGCGGAGAGTGGTCCGATTTCCCGCAAGTATGTCGAGCAATCCGGCGTATGCAACGGGAAAGCTACGGTCATTGGCACCGCAGAGAAAACCTCCGCGCGTTTCGCTGCGCTGCTCAATGGAATTTCCATACACGCAGACGATTTCGATGACACGCAACTTGCCGCAGCCAAGGACCGCGTCTACGGGTTGTTGACGCACCCGACCGTACCGGTGCTGCCGGCCATCTTCGCGCTAGCAGAGCAGCGCCCCGTAGGGGGTCAGGAATTTCTGCTAGCGTACAACATTGGAGTAGAAGTGGAGTGCAAAATCGCGGAAGCCATCGCTCCGCGTCACTATCAGGATGGCTTTCACACCACCGGCACCTGCGGACCATTTGGCTCGGCGGCGGCATCGGCGAAAGTACTGAAATTCGACCTCGCAAAAACACTAAGGGCCTTCGGTCTGGCGGCCAGCATGTCGGGTGGTCTCCGGGAAAATTTCGGCACGATGACGAAGCCGTTTCAGGCCGGCCACGCCAGCGAAAGTGGCCTCACTGCCGTAGAACTTGTTGCGCTTGGCTGGACCGCAGCAGAGCAGATTCTGGAGGCAGACCGCGGCTTTTTCCACGCGGCCGGGGGTTCGTACGATCCATCCGCGATCATGAACCACTTGGGCTCGCCGTGGACATTCGTGTCGCCGGGAGTCTCTTTGAAGCCGTATCCCTCGGGCTCGCTCACGCATCCGGCGATGACCGAACTGGCGCGACTCATTGGTGAAAATAATATTCAGGCCTCGCAGGTGGTGAAGGTGGACGTTGGAGCGAATCACAACATGACCAGCACGCTGCTGCATCACGATCCCAAAACCGGGTTGGAGGGCAAATTCAGTATGGAATTTTGCCTCGCGATTCTGTTGCTGGAGCGCAAGGCAGGCCTCAGTCAATTCTCCGACAAGGTTGTGCAACGGTCCGATGTTCGCGAGATGATGAGCAAAATCAATTTTTATGTAGATCCGGCAGCGGAAAGCGCGGGATTCGACAAGATGACCTCGATCCTCAAAATCACTCTAAAAGACGGAAAGGTCATCACGGGACAGGTGGCGTTTGGGAAAGGCAGTCCCGCAAACCCGATGAGCTTTGAGGAAGCCGCGAGCAAATTCCGGGGATGCGCGGAATTCGCGGAATGGCCAGAAGCAAAGACAAACAAGATTATCGAGTTTGTGAAAACGCTGGAAACGGTCCCGGATGTTTCCGCGCTATCGCCGTTGCTAACGGCGAGGTGAGCAAAGGCGCATGAAAACGTTCAAAATTGCGGTGATTGCAGGCGACGGAATCGGCAAAGAGGTAGTCCCCGAAGGAATCCGTGTACTCGAAGCGGCAGGCAAGCGCTTTGGTTTTGCGTTGCATTTGCAGGAATTAGACTGGAGCTGCGAGACGTACGTGCGCACGGGAAAGATGATGCCGGACGACGGCTTGCAGCAGTTGCGGCCGTTCGACGCCATATTTCTCGGGGCAGTTGGGCATCCCAGCGTTGCAGATCACGTTTCGCTTTGGGGCTTATTGATTCCCATTCGCCGGGCGTTTCGGCAGTACGTGAATCTTCGTCCGGTGCGGCTGTTCGAGGGCATCGAATCGCCGCTCAAACATTGGCAGCCCGGCCAGATTGAGTTCACCATCGTTCGTGAAAATAACGAAGGTGAGTACTCCAATATTGGCGGACGTCTTTATGAAGGCACAGCAGACGAGATGGCCGTGCAGCAAACGGTGTTCACACGGCGCGGCGTAAATCGCGTGTTACGTTTCGCCTTTGAACTGGCGCGTAAGCGGAACAGGCATCTCACCTCGGCTACCAAGTCTAACGGCATCATTCACACCATGCCTTTCTGGGATGAGTGCTTTCATGCGATGGCCGTTGAATACCCAGACGTGCGCACGGATCAATTTCACATCGATATTCTCACCGCGCACTTCGTTCGCCATCCGGATTGGTTCGATGTGGTGGTTGGCTCCAATCTCTTTGGAGACATACTGTCGGACCTGGGACCTGCGGTGGTGGGCTCGATCGGCATTGCGCCCTCGGCAAATCTCAATCCCGAAAACGAATATCCATCCATGTTTGAGCCAGTGCATGGCTCCGCTCCGGACATTGCCGGGAAGGGCATCGCGAATCCCATCGGACAGATTTGGTCGGGTGCGATGATGCTGCGTCATCTTGGCGCTAATGACGCCGCCGATGAAATCGAGAATGCCATCGCGGCAATTCTGGCTAGCGCAAAAGTTCGCACCCCGGACATCGGTGGTAACTCCACGACGCGCGAGTTAGGTGAAGCGATAGCCAGGCAGGTTAGCGGAAATTAGCGCGCTGGCAAGGGAGTGCGTACCAGCGAAGGGAACACTTGGTCAGGGCCAAATTGCATGAAATGCAAACTGTACGACGGTCGAGAGTGGGATCCGCAAAGTTTGACTCGGCGTAATCTCCTTCAATGGGCCGGTCTGGCCATCACTGCCGGAGCGTTGCCTGTTGCGACTCCTGGCACTGCACTGGCAGCTTGCCAAGCTACTGCGTCGAAAAACAACGAATCCGTAATCAATCCACTCAGCACATACATGAGCGAAGCGGCTAACCACGCACTGCCCGATGAAGTCGTGGAGAAAACGAAGCACCACATTTTAGACACACTAGCCGCCATGATTTCCGGGACCGGTCTGCTTCCCGGGCAGCGAGCTTTGCAATTTGCGCAAGCCTACGGAGGCAAGGAAGTGTCCACCGTGGTCGGCTCAAAGATTGTCTGCGGCGCCATAGAAGCGGCGCTCGCCAACGGAGTGTTGGCCCACGCCGATGAGACCGACGATTCGCACGCGCCATCGCAGTCTCATCCCGGCTGCGCTGTTGTTCCCGCCGCGCTTGCCGCCGGCGAGCGATTTCACATCAACGGCACGCATTTCCTTCGCGCTGTGGCCCTGGGCTATGACATTGGGACTCGCGTCACGGTAACTCTCGGGGGGCAGCTGTTCGAAGCGGAGAGCCACTGGAGCACGCACAGCATCTCGCCGCTTTTCGGCGCGGCGGCTGCCGCAAGTTGCGCTGCCAGCCTAAACGCGCAACAAATGCGCTGGATGTTGGGCTATACCGCGCAACAATCCTGCGGCCTGGGCGCGTGGAATCGCGACACCGAGCACATCCAGAAAGCATTTCTCTTTGGCGGCATGAACGCACGAAGTGGCGTTACTTCGGCTCTGTTGGCGCAGGCCGGCTGGACCGGTGTCGACGACATCTTCTCCGGTAAGGATAATTTCTTTCTGGCCTACAACCCCAAAGCCGATCCAGGCGGTTTGATTGACAAATTGGGTGAGCGCTACGAAGTCACGCGCACGAATATTAAGAAGTGGCCGGTCGGTTCGCCGATTCAGGCTGCTCTCGACGCCCTGGAGATTCTGCGTCAGCAACATCCGTTCGCCGCCAATGAGGTGCAGCAAGTCACCGTCCGGCTGGCGACCGACGAAGCGGCTATTGTGAACAATCGCGAGATTCCCGACATCTGCGTGCAGCATATGTTGGCGGTCGCTCTGCTCGACAAGACCGTGAGTTTCGCTTCGGCACATGACCGGGCACGCATGAAAGACCCTGCGGTGTTGCGCGAGCGCGCGAAGATCACTCTTGTGCCGGATGCCGAGCTCGAGCGGCTCATGCCCTTGCGGGTGGCGATTCTGGAAATAACGCTGGCCGACGGAACGCGCCTCACCCGCCGCGTGGATAACGTGCGCGGCACGCCCGAAAACCCCATGACCCGCGAGGAGGTTTTGACCAAGGTTCGTGACTTGATCACTCCGCTTCTGGGAGCGGCGAAATGCAACAACCTGCTCGACAAGATCATTGGCATAGAGAGCGTTGCGGACATTTGCGAACTGCGGCCAGAGTTGCAGTTGTGATCCTTTGATGAGCACGAACATTCGCGCGCGAGGACAGAAATCGTGAGGATTGTCGACATTCGTGAGACGGTGGTGCCCATCAAGTCGGAGATTCGCAACGCCTTCATCGATTTCAGCCAGATGACTGTGAGTGTGCTAGCGGTAATCACCGACGTAAAGCGCGACGGTAAGCCGGTGGTTGGCTTTGGTTTCAATTCGAACGGCCGCTATGCCCCCAGCGGACTTCTCCGCGAGCGCTTCATTCCGCGCCTGAAGGCTGCCGCTCCCGACGAATTGCTGGACGAGAGTGGCGAGAACCTCGATCCCACGCGTGCGTGGAATGCGGTCATGCGCAATGAAAAGCCGGGCGGCCACGGCGAGCGTTCCGTGGCTGTCGGGGTTTTAGATATGGCGCTGTGGGATGCTACGTCGAAGATCGCCGGCGTTCCACTTTACAAGCTTCTCGCGGATCGCTATCGCGAGGGAAAAATAAATGCACAAGTATTTGTCTACGCCGCGGGCGGCTACTACTATCCCGGCAAAGACTTGGCCGCGCTGCAGGACGAAATGCGGCGGTACCTCGGGCTGGGCTACTCCGTGGTGAAGATGAAGATCGGTGGCGCGTCGTTGGGCGAAGATCTTTGCCGCATTGAAGCCGTCCTCAAAATCCTAGAAAGGCCCAACCAGCTAGCCGTGGACGCCAACGGACGCTTCGATCTGGACACCGCCATTGCGTACGCACGAGCGCTCGCCCCTTATGGTTTGCGCTGGTACGAAGAAGCGGGCGATCCGCTGGACTACGAACTGCAAGCAACACTCGCACTTTATTATCCCGGGCCGATGGCGACCGGCGAAAATTTGTTCTCGACGCAAGATGCGCGCAATCTGATTCGGTACGGGGGAATGCGAGCAGATCGCGATGTTTTGCAATTCGACTGCGCGTTGAGCTACGGCTTGGTGGAATACTTGCGCACGCTGGAAATGCTGAAGGAATACGGGTGGTCGCCCGCGCGATGCATTCCTCATGGCGGTCACCAGATGTCTCTGAATATTGCCGCTGGATTGGGATTGGGTGGAAACGAATCGTACCCGGGCATCTTCCAGCCCTTTGGCGGGTTCGCGGACGGCATTCCCGTGGAGAACAGTCACGTGGGGCTTCCGCAAATCCCGGGAATCGGTTTCGAAGCAAAAAACGATTTGTTCCAAGTGACGAAGACCTTAATCGACGGATGAATGCTGCAGGCGGCCAGAAAGGTGAGCATGGGCTACACAGAAAACAATGCCAAGGCAAGCGACGATGTCCGCCGAATGAGCCGCAGGCGACTGATGAAATTGGGCGGGCAGGCCACGGTTCTTGCCGCCCTTCCTTCAGCCTTCGCGCGAGCTGCGATGATCCTTACTGCGGATGAGCCGCCTCGGGGCGTGAGCCCGTTGATGCTGCAACTGAGTGGCTATATGGGTTCGGCCGCAACCCACGCTTTGCCGGATGAGGTCGTAGAGAAAGCGAAGCAACACATTCTGGACACATTCGCAGCAATGATATCCGGGTCAAGTCTGCGCCCCGGACGAGCTGCTTTGGAATTTGTGCGGGCGTACGGCGGTAAAGAGGTGGCCACGGTCGTTGCCTCTAACGTCGTCTGCGGCCCGATCGAAGCGGCTTTCGCGAATGGCGTGCTGGCGCACTCCGATGAAACGGACGACTCCCATGGGCCATCCCGTTCGCATCCCGGTGTGTCCGTTGTTCCCGCCGCCTTTGCGGCTGGCGAGCAATACACCATCAGCGGAGCGCAATTCGTGCGCGCCGTCACGCTGGGCTATGACATCGGAACGCGGGTGACCATGAGTATGGGCGGGCCTGCGTATCAGGCGGCCACGCACCGCAGTACGCACGGCACGGTGGCGTCCTTCGCGTCAGGTGCCGCAGCGGGCTGCGCGGCAAGCCTGAATGCGGAGCAAATGCGTCTGCTGCTCGATTACTCTGCGCAACAAACTTCGGGAATTGGGGCGTGGTCTCGCGATGCGGAACACATGGAGAAGGCCTTTCTGTTCGGGGGCAGACCTGCCGCGGGGGCGGTCCTGGCGGCCTCGCTGATTCGTGCCGGGTGGAGCGGCGTAGACGACATTTTTTCTGGCTCCGACAATTTCTTCGAATCATTGGCGCCGCGCGAAAATGGCGCGATCAAGGCCGACCCCAACATACTTATCGACAAACTGGGGGAACGCTACGAAATCACCCGTACGAACATCAAGAAATGGACGGTGGGCTCGCCCATTCAGGCGCCGCTTGACGCACTCGCCGGTTTCTTCAAACAGCGCCAATTTTCCGCCGATGACGTGAAGAAAGTAGTGGTGCGGGTGGCCACCGACGAAGCCAATACCGTCAGCAATCGAGATATTCCCGACATTTGCATGGAACACATGGTCGCCGTCATGCTTCTGGATAAAACGGTCACCTTTCAATCGGTGCACGACAAGGCCCGCATGAAGGATCCCGCGGTGTTGCGGCAACGTGCCAAGGTGGAGGTGGTCGCCGATGCGCGCATCGATGCGCGCCGACCGCGCCGCGAAGCGATAGTGGAGTTGACCCTCAATGACGGCACGGAACTTACGCAATGGGTGCGCGATGTGCGCGGCACTGCAGAAAATCCGATGACCCGCGAGGAAGTTGTCGACAAAGCCCGGGACCTGATTGCTCCGGTACTCGGAAACTCCGTCACTTCCAAGCTCATTGACAAACTGCTGGTCGTCGAGACCTTGAAAGACATTCGTGAACTGCGTCCGGACTTGCAAAGGAGCTAGCCGAAACCATGTTGTCTACTCCGGACGTTGGGTCTGAAGTAGTTATCGTCCAAAGAAAGAAGCCGTTCTACACGGGCCTGTCCTTTCAGGTGCTCGCCGGCGTAGCACTGGCCATCGTTCTTGGGTACGTCGCCCCGGCCACAGCCATCAGCATGAAGCCGCTGGGTGACGGGTTCATTCGCCTGATCACCATGGTTATTACGCTGGTGATCTTCTGCACCCTGGTTACCGGCATCGCCGGCATGGAGGACATGAAGAAGGTCGGGCGAGTGGGTGGCAAGGCTCTTTTGTATTTTGAAGTGGTCTCCACCATCGCATTGCTTGCAGGACTGCTGGTGGGGAATCTGGTGCGTCCGGGCAGCGGTTTTAATATTGATCCGGCGACGCTCGATTCCAAAGCCGTCGCGGACTACGCGGGCCAAGCCAAAGCGCAAAGTGTCGCAGAATTTCTCATGCACATTATTCCGAACACGGTGGTCGATGCGTTCACGCGCGGCGACATCCTGCAGGTGCTGCTCATCTCACTGCTCTTTGGCTTCGCCTTGTCGCTGGCTGGGCCGCGCTGCAAACCGTTGGTTGACTTTCTGGAATATCTCACCCGCGCCGTTTTTGGTGTGGTCGCGATCCTGATGCGTTTAGCGCCCATCGGAGCGTTTGGCGCCATGGCCTTCACCATTGGCAAATATGGTCTGGCTTCCCTCGGTCCCCTGGTAAAATTGATAGCCACGCTGTATCTGACGGCACTGTTTTTCGTCATTGTAGTGCTGGGAGGAATTGCGCGCCTGGCCGGTTTTGGCATCCTGCGCTTTTTGTGGTTTCTGCGCGAGGAAATTCTGTTGGTGCTGGCCACCAGTTCGTCGGAGCCCGCACTACCAAATCTGATGGCCAAGCTAGAAATGCTGGGCTGCTCCAAGACACTCGTCGGACTGGTTGTTCCTACCGGTTACACTTTCAACGCCGATGGCACCAGTCTGTACATGACGTTGGCCGCCCTCTTCGTCGCCCAGGCCACCAACACGCATCTGACGCTGCTCCAACAATTCACCATTCTGGGCGTCGCGCTACTCACTTCAAAAGGCGCCAGCGGTGTGCAAGGAGCTGCATTCATCGCTCTGGTGGCCACGATGATGGTCATCCCGACCATACCGGTCGCGGGAATGGCGCTTATTCTGGGCATCGATCGTTTCCTAAGCATGTGCCGCGCGGTGGTAAACATGATTGGGAACGCGGTCGCAACCCTGGTCATTGCTCGCTGGGAAAATGAACTCGATCGAACCGCTCTGCGCGCGCACCTAACGGAAGGAACGGATCGTACAACTTCCTGAGCGAAGTGGCGGGCGACGGGACCTGGACCCGTCGTCTCTGCCGTGATGGGCACCTTGAATGGAAATTGCGACGAACTATCGGCCGTATACCAGCACTCTAAAGTTGCCCGGCTTCGGCGTTGGCTGTGGATGAGGCTGCTTTGCCGTTGCAGCGGCCGGCGGATTGAAATCCGAAGTCGAGAGGAAAACGTTGTGAGTCTTTGCATCAACCTGGCAGGTTTTCGCGCCAAATTCGGTCTTAAGCGCTTCCACCTCGCTGAGCTTGTCCGGTGAATCTTCGTGGTAAATGTGCAGAATGCCTTCCTTCGTAGATACGAACAGCAGCCCGGTCGCCGGATCGAAGTCGTTGGCATCCACGCCCGCGGAAATTGGATAGGACTGCAGGACCTTTCCGCTGTCGGCGTCCAGCATGACTACGAATTGTGGGCCGCGTCCACCGGAAAACAGGCGGCGATTTTGTTTGTCCATGGTCAGGGAGACAGGATGCCCCGCGGGTTTGATCGGCCAACGCGCGGTAACTTTATTGGTGCGAGCGTCAATGGCGACAACTTCGTTTTTGTCCGAATTGTTGTCGTAGACCATACCCTTGCCGTCAACGGCCGGGAACTCGACGGCCCCGCCTAGAGGGATATTCGTAATCACAACTTGCTTAACGGGATCGATGACCGTGGCGTTCTCGCTATCCCCGTTGAAGGTAAAAATGTGTTTGGACACGGGTTCGTAGATGATCGCGTCGGTGTCCGGCTGGTCGGTGGAGACCTTGCCGGTGACTTGTAGGGTCTTCAAGTCGAAAATGACGACCTGCTGAGGTTTGGCGCCCGGTTTGGAATCCCCATCCGTGACGAAGCCCTTGCCAAGCTCCTGGACGATGGCGATGCCGTGCGCGCGGTTCATACCTTCGACCTTGCCCACCACAGAGTAATCGTCGGCGTTGAGAACAACCACCTCGGTTCCGTGCGAGACGTAAACACGGCGCGCTGCATTGTCGACGGTAAGGTAGTCATAATACTCGCCGCCACCTGGAGCAGGCGGTAGAGAAATCGTTTTGATCAGGTGGTAGCCAGAGGCCCCAGGTTTCGGCTGCGCATAGACGGACGGCAGCGAACTTGTACTGAGTGACGCGAGGAATAAACCAATTGCAAGACAACCAAAATGCAAACGCTTCATGTAAAACCCTCCTCTTAGAATTTAGATTAGTCTGTGGCGTAAATCAGAAACCCGAAGATGGTTAGCAATGCGAACGGCACTCAAATGTGTGGAATCGATGATGATGTAATCCGGAGTACATCACGTGGTTCATAACTCACGGAATTTCTTCGAAAGCCATCATATGGGCTTCTTCCGTTATCCAGTCTTTGATTCCATACTTGGTTGTGGGAATGAGCTGAACGAGGTGTTTAGGAACCGCCGCATAATATCGTTTCATTTCCGGGATCCAAATACCGGACTTGGCGATTGCCCCGGTTGGCACTTTTCCGAGTAAGTGGAAATGATCCGGGTCATCCTCGTGAAACACCGCCAGGGTGCCAGTGCTTCCCGAGAAGTAGATGCGTTTGGAAGGCGCATCGTAGAAAATCTCGTCGCCACCACCCGGCGCGTCCAGCGTTTGGACCACCTTTCCATCATCCGTATTTATGATGACCAACTTACCCGGATCGACGTTATGGCCGCCTCCCAACCGGCTACCCATAAACAAGCGGTGATGGGCGGCATCGAGGCCCGCGACATGCGGCTGCGGGCCCCCGGCGGTGGACCAGACCGCGACGATCTCGCGCTTGGCGGTGTCGACCACTTTTACGACGCTTTCGCCATTCACAATGTCTCCCATTCCGGCGTAGAGCCGGTTTGCCGCTGGGTCGAATGCGATGGCGGCAGGTTCCTGGCCATCCATTCTGATGCTGCCGATCAGCTTGGCTGCTTTGGTGTCGATAATCTCGATGGAGCCCTCTTTCATGCCTTCGACTCTCGTCCGGACCGCCACGTAGTAGATCCCTTTTGCAGCGTCAAAGGCGCCATTATCGGGGTCTCTGCCCGGGGCATTCTTTCCGCCGGTCAGCTCGATGGTTTTGGTGACTTCAAATGAAGTTCCGTCCAAGGCAACAACAGTGTTGTCGCCGAGATCCACCCAGAGTTCATTGGTGTTTGCGTCAAAGAATGGTTTGCGAGGATTTCCACTGACCTTGGTCTCGTGGATCACCTTGCCAGCTTTCATGTCGATGACCACAACCTCTTGGTTGTTTTCCGCAGAAAGAAATAAATGCTGGCTTTTCAAGTCATAGCTGAGATGGTCCATATAGCCTTCGGTCGGAATCGGGATGGTCTCGACCAGTCGCAAAAGGCCTGACATATGTTCCATGGGAGCCTGACGATTCACATATTCCTTTGCTTGCTGCTGGGCGGCAGCGTGCGACACCGAGATAACGAATAGAGTGAACATGAACGCCGTGCAGATGTTCATTTTTCGCTTCATCAATTGCATTTACCATTCTCCTTAGCTTGCATGCCGCAGTGCTGGACCTTCCTCGTTCGCTGGCTCGCAGCAGCGAACGATCGGGGCGGGAAATCTGCGAAGGTCCAACACCGAAGATTGCGTTAGCCGAACAATTCAAATCACGTGGAAGGCCGATACGTGTGATTACCGCTTCGAATCACTTCCACGCCCCTGCGGTGCGAGTGGAGCGGATCACTCATCCGTCAAACCCGACAGTCCGGTGAAGATCGATGACATATTGGGTTCTGCAACATAAATCTGCCATTAATTGCAATTGGAGATTCAATCCGCGGCACGAACATTTAGAGCATACAAAATTATTGAAAGGAGAAGTTTTTCCTGAAGATTTTTTAAGGAAAACTTAAGCATCCATGGAGTGAAGCAATGTCTATAATCCGAGTTCTTGCCGGCAATTCCTATTGAAATCGTGGGAAGGGTAATGAGTACGACAGAAACTGCTGCAGTGCCCACCAACGGTGGAGGCAAGCTGAAGGTGGGAATGTTTCATCGATGCTTTAAGGGGCCCAGTGGAGGAAAAGGCGTCTTAGAAAATTATCGGCCACCACTATGGTGCTCGTGCTGCTCTGCCTCATGTATGGGATCACCTACATTGACCGAGTGAACGTAAGCACGGCAGCTTCTGCATTTCAGCGTGATCTGCATCTCAACAACACGCAGGTGGGGCTGGTGTTCTCGGCATTCGCTTATCCCTATCTGATCTTTCAGATCATCGGAGGATGGGTGAGCGACCGCTTTGGCGCGCGGAGGACGCTAACCATCTCGGCGATCATTTGGGCGCTCTCCACACTCTTGACTGGCGTGGTGAACGGCTTGGGAATGCTGCTGTTCGCCAGGGTCATGCTTGGCCTTGGAGAGGGCGCAACGTTTCCAACCGCCACCCGAGCGCTGTCTGACTGGACCGGAAGAGGGAGCCGAGGTTTTGCTCAGGGAATCACGCACTCGAGTGCGCGACTAGGAAACGCGCTAACACCTCCCTTAGTCGTGTGGTTGATGACGATGTTCACGTGGAGGGGATCTTTTTTCATACTGGGAATTGTAAGTTTAGCGTGGGCGGTGGCCTGGATATCCTATTTTCGAGATGATCCACGAACTCACCCGCGCATCACTCCGAGAGAACTCGAAGAACTGCCCAGCTATACCGACCGAATAAAGGCGGAGAAGGCGCCGGTGCCTTGGCGTTCTTTGTCGCGCCGCATGTTTCCGGTGACACTGGTGTATTTTTGCTATGCGTGGACGCTTTGGCTATATCTTGCATGGATTCCGTCTTTCTTTTTTCACAGCTATGGGCAGGATCTGAAGAATTCGGCTTTATTCTCGGCAGGGGTCTTCTTTGGAGGCGTAGTCGGCGACGCAATGGGCGGTGTGGTGAGCGACCGAATTTTGAGAAAAACGGGTGACCCGAACAAAGCGCGTCGTAATCTGGTGGTCGGCTGTTTCATCTGTTCGCTCGTTTCGATGATCCCGGTCTTGTTCATTCACGATGTGAATTGGGCGGCGATCTTTCTGAGTCTGGGATTTTTCTGGTCGGAGTTCACGGTAGGCGCCATGTGGGCTATCCCCATGGACATCGCGCCGCGATTTTCTGGGTCGGCCAGCGGATTGATGAATACAGGGTCGGCGCTGGCCGCGATTGTCTCGCCTTTGGTTTTTGGGTATGTCATCGACCGAACCGGTAACTGGGAGTTGCCGTTTCTAGGAAGCATCGGACTACTTGTTTTAGGATCAATCGCGGCGTTTTGGATGAAGCCAGGAGAAAAGCTGGCGATAGGCCAACTGGCAGAAACGCCGGCTGTGGACGCGGTCGCTTAGCGTTAGAAGTTGACGTCTATTTACTAGGAATTCTGTGGAGAAAAGGGAGTCTCTGAAAACTTGCAATCACTGGTCCCACTACCGCTGAGTTCGCACGGCAAGCCCGTCGATTCGTTTTCCGAAGCTACTGAACTGGAAAGGGAATTGAAGCATACGGTGCGCGGCGAAGTGCGCTTCGATGAGGGAAGCCGTGCACTGTATGCCACCGATGGCTCGAACTACCGGCAAATTCCGATTGGCCTGGTGATTCCGCGCGATGGGGACGACGTGATCAGCGCTGTGGCGGCATGCCGAAAATACGGTGCTCCGATACTACCGCGCGGCGCGGGCACGAGCTTGGCGGGGCAGTGCTGTAACGTTGCCGTGGTGTTGGACTTTACGAAGTACATGAACCAAGTCCTTGAGATCGATCCCCTGAACAGAGTGGCAAGGGTGCAGCCGGGAATAGTATTGGATGTTCTCCAGAGCCAGATATTGAAGCATGGACTGATGTTTGCGCCAGACCCTTCCACCCACAGCCGCTGCACTATCGGGGGGATGATCGGTAACAATTCCTGTGGCACGCACTCTTTGCTAGGTGGCAAGACCGTCGACAATGTCGAAGAGCTGCGAATTCTTCTGTACGACGGGACGCAACTCACGGTCGGCGCAACATCGGATGAGGAGTTCGACGGGATCATGCAGAAAGGCGGACGTCCGGCCGAAATTTACGGCGACTTGCGCAAAATACGCGATCAGTATGGCGACCTGGTGCGGTCGCGTTTTCCAAAAATTCCGAGGCGGGTTTCGGGTTACAACCTGGATGAGCTATTGCCGGAAAACGGTTTCCATACGGCGCGTGCGTTAGTGGGGACCGAAGGCACGTGCGCCATTGTGCTCGAAGCGAAACTCAAGCTAATCCCCAGCCCGCCGTTCAGGAGCCTGGTCGCGCTCGGATACGCGGATGCCTTTCACGCCGCGGATCATGTTACAGAAATCTTGCCGTTTCATCCGATCGGGCTGGAAGGTTTTGAAGGAAGCATCGTCGACGGTCTACGGAAAAAGGGAGCGTCAAATCTGGAACTGCTGCCAGAAGGGCGTGGATTTTTGCTCGTAGAATTCGGCGCCAATGATGCGAGCGAATCAAAAAGTTTGGCACTTCAACTGATCGACCGGTTGGGGCAATCGCCCGAGCCGCCCACCTCGCGACTGTATACGGAGAAGGAAGCGCGTGCGGTCTGGCAGATACGCGAATCCGGGCCACGAGCGGCTGCGTTTGCACCCGGAGCACCGGCGGAATGGGAAGGCTGGGACGACGCAGCAGTGGCACCCGAGAAGCTGGGTGCTTATCTGCGCGAGATTCGAAAGCTGATGGATGAATATGGCTACCGCGGAGCATTTTACGGGCACTTTGGCCACGGCTGCGTCCACATGCGTGTGAGCTTCGATCTCCAAAGCGAAGGCGGTATTCGCAAGTACGGCGAATTTGTTGAACGAGCTGCCGATCTGGTGGTGAGCTTCGGCGGATCACTATCGGGCGAGCATGGAGACGGGCAATCGCGCGGAGCGTTACTTCCGAAAATGTTCGGGCCTGAACTGATTCAGGCATTTCGAGAATTCAAATTGACCTGGGACCCGACCAACAAGTTGAACCCGCATAAGGTCGTTGATGCGTACCTTCCCACAGAGAATCTGCGGCTGGGGGCTGACTACAAACCGCTTGAGCCAGAGACGCACTTCAAATTTCTGGAGGATGAGGGATCCTTTGCGAAAGCCGCTCTGCGATGCATCGGACTCGGAGCATGCCGGAAGCACGCCGGCGGCTCGATGTGCCCGAGTTACATGGTCACTCTTGAAGAGGAGCACAGCACGCGAGGGCGTGCGCACATGCTCTTTGAGATGCTGCAGGGCGAAGTACTCAGTGATGGCTGGGGCAATGAGCCTGTGAAGAGAGCGCTCGACCTGTGTCTTTCTTGCAAGGCGTGCAAATCGGAATGTCCCGCAAACGTCGACATCGCAACCTATAAAGCAGAGTTTCTGTCGCACTACTACGCGGGCAGGATACGGCCATTCCATAATTACGCGTTTGGAATGATCGACCGGTGGGCGAGGCTCGCCTCCATGGCGCCCAATCTCGCGAATTTTCTCGCGACGGCCCCGGGGTTTAGCAACTTGTTACGCAATGTCTTGCAGTTGGCCCCGCAGCGACATTTGCCTCGATTCGCTTCCGGTAGCTTTCGAAAATGGGCCAACAAAGAGGGAATTCCTGTTTGCGGTTCAGGAGGGGGGAGCGGGGCAGGTTCGTCGAAGAACGCAGGCCATGAAGTAATTTTGTGGGTGGACACCTTTAATAACTATTTCCACCCGGAGACGAGTCGCGCCGCGATCGACGTTTTAGGCCAGGCCGGCTACAGCGTCAAAATTCCGCGAAATCATCTGTGTTGCGGGCGTCCTCTCTACGATTTTGGCATGCTCGATAGAGCGAAGAACTATCTGCGTAAGATCATGCAGTCGCTGGGTTCCGAGATTGACGCCGGATTGCCAATCGTAGTGTTGGAGCCGAGTTGTGTCTCGGTCTTTCGAGACGAGCTGCAAAACTTGTTCCCTGGTGAAGAACGCGCTGTCCGACTGAGACGGCAAACTTTTCTGCTCAGCGAATTTCTGGAACACCAAACAGGCGGATATCAGCCGCCGCATATATCCGGCAAAGTTCTGCTCCATGGTCACTGCCATCAGAAGGCACTCATGCAGATGAATGATGAAGAAGCGTTACTACGAAAGACGGGATGTGAACTGCAGTCGCTGGACTCGGGTTGTTGCGGGATGGCCGGACCGTTCGGATTCGAGAAGGACAAGTTCGCGGTATCCCAGGCAGTGGGCGAGCGCGTATTGCTGCCGGCAGTGCGGGGCGCCGGGCAGGGCACACTGATTGTGTCAGATGGTTTTAGTTGTCGCGAGCAGATCTTGCAGTCGACAGGACGACAGGCTGTGCATCTGGCGCAAGCCATACAGATCGGCCTGCATCGCGAACTCGCCAAGAACAGATAATTAGTGTCGAGGAGCGCTAAGGGTGAGTGGCACACGAATGTGTCTGAAGCTGGGCGATCGCGAGTTTCAATCATTGCCTCGCACGTAATTTGCCCGTCTGAGTTTCGATTTCTTAATGCGATTTCGAGCATGCAGACGGATCGCTGGGCATTATGCTCACGGAGAACTGGCAGGTCTTGGGAGGCAGGCTATAACCTAAATAGAAATTAATAATGTCTTAAGCTCGTTGTACAAACCCATGAATTACTGTTAATCGGCTGAGTTTGTGGGGCGGGTTGGCACCAGGTAATTTTGCTCAGCAGATTGCTTGGAGAGAAGCAATGCGGAAAACGTATTTGAGTCATTTGTTGGTCTTCGCTTTTTTTGCGGTGGGGACTCGGTCTGAAGTCCCGCCGAACTGACCGCCGGTCCTAATAGACGGGGGCGGTCAGCCGTCCGCGAAATGCCCGCTGCGATGGTCGCGGGCAATTAAGCGCGGCGGATTGGCTGGCCCAAGGGATCGTATGGATGCCTTTTGCCCTTGGATAAATAATAGCGACGGGCGTATGCGCATCTTATTAGCCGAAGATGAGAGGAAGGTCGCGAGCTTCATTGCGCGTGCGCTGCGGGAAAATTCCTATGCGGTAGATGTGGCGGAGACAGGTGAGAAAGCACTGGAGTTGAGCCAGGACGTTGCGTACGATGCGATCCTTCTGGACATTGGGCTCCCAGGATTGTCTGGAATTGAAGTGTGCCGGGAATTGAGGCAACGCGCGATCGAAGCGCCGATCCTAGTGTTGACGGCTCGATCGTTGGTGGAGCAAAGAGTGGAAGGCCTGGATGCCGGAGCCGACGATTATTTGACTAAGCCGTTTGTGTTAGTAGAATTGCTGGCGCGAGTTCGCGCGCTGGTGCGGCGGGGCTTCCATAAGGGAAACGCCAAGCTCTCCTTCGAGGACCTCGAACTCGACCGCCGGCAGAGGAGAGCGATGAGAGGGAACGAAGTCATTCCCCTAACATCCAAAGAGTTCGCTTTGCTGGAACTCTTTCTGCTGCGGGCCCCGGACATGGTCACGCGCAACGAGATCGTTGAACACGTCTGGGATTATCATTTCGACAGCGAAACGAATCTAGTGGAAGTCTATATCAATCGCCTGCGTCAAAAAATTGACCAAAATCAATCCGCGAAGCTGATTCATACGGTTCGTGGTGTGGGTTATCGATTGGGAACGCGGGAATGATAGGACCGAAGACACTCCGTTCCCGGATGATCGTGTTGTTCTGCAGCGTCGTAGGAGTGTTACTCGCTGTATCGTACTTGGCATTTTGGTTTCTGCTGGCACACGAAGTTCGCGTTCAGCTAAATCGCGAACTTATGGAAGCGGCACGCCCGGCGGTGGCCAGCCTGAGCGCGCAGGCAGACCTCCATGATTTGCGGCGGCTCGAAATCTCCGGAAAGCTTTTCGAGGTGCTGGACTCCACCGGTGATACTCTCGGACGTTCGGTAAATCTTTCGGGTCCGCTGAATCTGCGGGGAATCAAACTGCCGGTTTCGGAACCGGCCTTCGGCTTCGGAAGCGCTCCTGACATAGGCAGGGTACGCTTTGTAGTGATTCCTTTCGAGCAATCCGGTAGTAGACGCCTACTTGTAGTGGCGCGACCGGGCCTCGGGAAAGGCCTTGAGGACTTTTGGAGTGTTTCGCTGATAATTGTGCCGTTGAGCTTATTGTTGACCGCGGGGATTTCATCCCTGTTCGTCAAGAGGAGCCTGGCACCGATCACCGCATTGACCCAGCACGCCGCTTTGATGGCCAACAGAGTCACCCACCGAGAAGGCTTCTGGACGCCATTGCCTATCTCCAGCCCCGACGATGAGCTAGGCCAATTGACGGAGACGATTAACAAGTTGTTACAGCGGGTCGATTCCTCGGTACGTACTTTGCGGCACTTCGTGACTGACGCTTCGCATGAACTTCGTACGCCGCTGGCGGTGCTTCACGGCGAAACCGAATTGCTGCTCTCCAAACCGCGCTGCGCCGAAGATTACCGGAAGACATTGAGTGGATTCGATACTGAATTCAAGCGGTTGACGAGAATTGTTGAGGGATTGTTTACGCTGTCTGTAGCTGATGCGGGGCAATTGCGGCTTATCAGCGAACCAGTGTACCTTGACGAAGTTCTGGAAGAAGCTTGCGCGCTGGTGGTGTCGCGGGCCCGGTCGAAAAATATCTCGTTAGTCTTAGACATTAAGCCGGAGATTTCCTATTTGGGCGATGAAGCCTTTCTCCGCCAACTGTTCCTGATCTTTCTGGATAACGCCATAAAATATTCGAATCAAGATAAGCGGATTTTTGTGCGCCTAGGAAAAGATGATGGCGCGATCCGTGCCAGTTTCCAAGATGAGGGAATCGGAATTTCGACTAAGGACCTGCCATTTATTTTTGACAGGTTTTACCGTGCCGCGCCATCCAACAACGGAGACGCGCTGCAAAGCGGGGGCTTGGGACTAGCTATAGCACAAGCGATTGTGCACGCCCAGGGCGGAACCATCGAGTGCGAAAGCACGCTGGCGGTAGGCTCTAAATTCACCGTGATTCTCCCGTTGAACAGTCCTCCGAGCCGGGCTTTGGCTGGCGCCTAGCAAATCGCTGTCTCAATCTAAAAGTTTATTAATTACCAGTTAAGGCATTCCGCCGTGAGTCAAACTACACTGCACTCTCCGAAGCGGAGATGTTGGAGGGAGTGCACTGCTGGCTAAGGCCGACAAGCTTCCAGATGCGGTAAAGGAGAAGCTGAAGCCGATTGACGACGCCTCACCAACTCCGCCGTCGGCCAATGCGGTGACCCAAAACGAGTGAAGCCTTTCGCGTCCGCCCAGGTTCAGCGGGCAGAGGGTGAAAGCAAATTAATCCTGATTTAACGTGAGAAAGGTTGGCCGCGAGATGTATTCCGCGTTCCAAGCCGTCCATTACCAGCCATGCAGTGGTGTTTCTGGTGGCGAGAGTTCCGACCGTGCGCGATTCCCACTAAGCGTTGAAATCAGGCAGACAGGAAAGCGGAAGACGCGAAAGTTGTGCGACGAATGGACACGAGAGAACAAGTTCTAGTGTCTCACCAGGATCTGATCCGAACTCTTCCGGATGTTCCGCCTGTAGGTCGCACAAAACTTTCTTCCACTCAGATTGTTGGCTTTTGGGGCGCTTGGGCAGGATGGACGCTCGACGGCATGGACTCGTTTATTTACGCTTTGGTTTTGAGTCCCGCCTTGTCCGAACTCCTGCCAAAATCAGGGATTGCCAGAACTCCGGAAACTGTCGGTTTCGTCGGGTCGATCCTGTTCGCGTTGTTTCTCGTGGGGTGGGGCTTGTCTTTTCTTTGGGGCCCAGTGGCAGACCGTTTCGGTCGCACCAAGATTTTGGCGGCCACCGTTTTGGTATATGCCCTGTTCACCGGAGCGGCCGCCTTGGCTCAGAACGTGTGGCAATTGGCTCTGTTTCGCTTACTTGCTGGAATCGGGATCGGGGGAGAGTGGGCGCTTGCGGGAACGTATGTCGCCGAGGCGTGGCCTGAAGACCGACGTAAGATGGGCGCCGGGTATTTGCAGACTGGATATTATTTCGGATTTTTCATTGCTGCCGCGTTGAATTATACGGTGGGGGCGCATTTTGGTTGGCGTGCGATGTTTCTTTGCGGCCTGTCTCCTGTGATTGTCGCGTTTCTGATTACCACGCGGGTAACGGAGCCTGCGCAATGGAAGCGCACCGCCAATAGTGGGCAGAATAAATCCAACGCTCTCGCACAAATTTTCCAATCGAAATACCGTCAGCGCACGATCATCAATGCGGCGTTGATCACGGTAGCGATCATCGGCTTGTGGGCTGGGTCTGTTTATGTGCCGACCGCCATTACCACGTTGGCGAAGCAGGTTGGAATGTCCCCCGCAGAATCGTCGAAGGCCGCATCCATGGGAACGGTCGTCCTCTCGATCGGAACCATCCTGGGTTGCCTAGCGGTGCCGCCCCTTGCTGAACGTTTCGGCCGGAAGAGAACACTTGCTTTTTATTTCACAGGGATGGGCATGTTCATCTGCTTGAGTTTCGGATGGGCATTCTACGTAGAAAACGGACTTCGGTCGTTCATTGCAATTTTATTCTTTCTCGGCTTCTTCGGCGGGAGCTTTGCCTTATTCAGTCTCTGGCTGCCGGAGCAATACGAAACTTCCGTTCGCGCCACGGCGTTTTCGTTCGCTACTTCCTTCGGGCGTTTTGTGGGAGCAGGCGCGAACTTTCTGATTGGCGCCATGGTGCATCAGTTCGGAACCATAGGTAAACCCGTTGCCTACACCGCAGTCGCATTCGGCTTTGGACTCCTCCTCATCCCTTTCAGCACGGAGACTCGAGGCAAACCTCTTCCCGATTGAAATTGCGCCAGAATTGGCGCCGAAGCCAAAGTCGAGTCTGGCGTCGTTCGTTCCAGGAGAGTCGTAATACCGAAGTGTATCGATGCAGTTACCTAGTCACAAATGACGGACAAGCTCAAGATTTCCGGTGAAGGATGGGCGAAGCGTCGGCAGCGCAAAGAACGACGCATTGCACGCGTGAGGCCATATTGCGACGGGCGATTTCTTCGTACCGACAGAATGGTCGATGCGATGGAAGCGCTACTTGAACCGGGCGATCGCGTCTGTCTCGAGGGGAACAATCAAAAGCAGGCAGACTTCTCGTCTCGTATGTTGGCCCAGGTAGATCCCAGGCAAGTTCACAGCCTGCATTTGCTGGCTTCGGTATTGAGCCGGCCCGAGCACATGGATTTATTTGAGAAACAGATCGTCAATCGCGTGGATTTTTCCTTTTCTGGCCCGCAAGCCGTTCGCCTGGCACAAATGGTGGCCGACGGCCGAGTTCGCATCGGAGCTATTCACACATATCTCGAGCTCTTTGCGCGCTATTTTGTTGACTTGACGCCAGACGTCGCGTTTATCGCGGCGGATAGCGCGGATGAACAGGGGAATCTTTACACAGGCGCCAACACGGAAGAAACGCCGCTAATTGCAGAGGCAACCGCATTTCGAGGCGGCGTGCTCGTCGCACAAGTGAATGAAATCTCCGAGTCTCTCCCGCGCGTAGATATTCCTGGATCTTGGGTGGATCTTGTTGTTGTCGCGGACCGTCCGTACGCTATCGAGCCATTGTTTACCCGCGACCCTGCGCTCATTACCGATGTTCAGGTGCTGATGGCCATGCTGGTCATCCGTGGAATCTATCAGAAACATGGTGTTCGCAGGCTGAATCACGGAATCGGGTTTGACACCGCCGCAATTGAGTTGCTGCTTCCGACTTACGGTGAGTCGCTACAACTTCGCGGCGAAATATGTACGCACTGGGCCTTGAATCCACATCCGACACTCATACCAGCGATCGAGAGCGGATGGGTCGAAAGCGTGCATTGCTTCGGGGGTGAGGTGGGAATGGAGCGCTATGTTGCCGCGCGTCCGGATATCTTCTTCACCGGAGCGGATGGCTCGCTGCGTTCGAACCGCGCATTTTGTCAGATGGCCGGTCAGTATGCGACGGACTTGTTCATCGGTTCCACGCTGCAAATGGATGGAGCAGCGAACTCCTCAACCGCGACCCTAGGACGGATCGCAGGGTTTGGTGGCGCGCCCAACATGGGCAGCGATCCACATGGTCGTCGGCATGCCTCGGGCCCATGGCTGGAAATGATGTCCGGAACGGGACCTCGGCTTCGCGGCCGCAAGTTAGTCGTGCAACTTGTGCAAACCTTTCGCGAAGGTATGCAGCCGACTTTTGTTGAGACGCTGGATGGAGTTGCATTGGCACGCGAAGCAGGCCTCCCGGTGCCTTTACTAATGATCTACGGCGAGGATGTTACCCACGTGGTGACGGAAGAAGGAATCGCGTATTTGTACCTGACCAGCAACCTGCAAGAGCGCCGGTCCGCACTTGCGGCCATTGCCGGCATCACGCCGTTGGGTTCTGAAGGATCATCTGCTCAGGCGCGCGAGCTCAGGCGAAACGGCATCGTAGCCTTTCCCGAGGATTTGGGCATCCGGCGGTCGGATGCACGTCGGTCTCTACTTGCAGCGCACAATATTCGCGAGTTGGTGGAATCGTCCGGGAATTTGTACGACCCCCCGGCGAAGTTCCGGAGTTGGTAATGCTTGCTTTGCCAGAATCGCGGAAACGGACATGGACCACAGAGGAGCTTAAGCGCTCTACAGGCCTGTTGGCGGATGCGGCGGTGAATGCGTTAGTGCAGGAGGCTGAATTAACTCCGAAGCCGGGCTTGGTCGATGGCCGGGGATCTGGGGTTCACAAGGATATGGATTTAGCGATGCTCCGCGAATCTGCGCTGGCCCTGCGCGAGACGTTCCTGGATATCGTCGATCTTGCTTTGAGCGACATCTCGCAAAAGGATCTCCGCACTGGCCTTGGCGCGATTGGCCGGACAGGCGAGCAAGCCATGCTGCGCACGACCCGTGGAGTCAACACCCACCGAGGCGCTATATGGACGCTCGGCCTATTGTGCGCCGGCGTGGCAATTCTGGGAGACGGATCGGTGCGCGCGGCGAGGGTCTGCGCAGAGGCAGGCAGAATTGCTCAACTCGCGGATCCCTATGCGCACCATCTCGTATCTCACGGATGGTTGGTTCTCTGCAGGTACGGAAACCGCGGAGCTCGCGGCGAAGCCGAAGATGGATTTCCCCATCTCACCGGAGTTGCTCTTCCGATGCTCCACCAATCGAGACGGGAGGGCGTCACGGAAGATCAAGCCAGGCTGAACACACTGATGGCCTTAATGGCAGTGCTCGATGATACGTGTTTGCTTTATCGTCGGGGCACCGCAGGCCTTGCTGCGGCGCAGAATGGCGCCAGAAGGGTTCTGGACTGCGGTGGCGTAACCACACCGAGTGGGATGCAAGCCCTGATGAATCTGGATCAAAGTTTATTGAGCCTTGGTATCTCGCCAGGGGGAAGTGGTGACCTGCTAGGAGGGGCGCTGCTACTCGATTGGATTGAGCGGGAATTTCAGCCGTTCCGTGGAGACAAAATTGGAAACCCTGAATTTTGAGTTTCCTGCTGGGTCGCGTGGAGTGATTCGAAGGGTGCAGGTAGGCATCGTTGCTTCGGGGAATCTCGAAGTGTTGTTAGAGCCGGCGGCAAACGCATATTCAAGTGTACGCGTTCGAACAAGTGCTTCGGGCTATAGCGGGACTTGGAAAGCCTTGTTGCAAGTGTTTTTCGAGCGGCATGATGTAGCGGCCTGCATCGAGATCAATGACTGTGGGGCCTCTCCGCCCGTTGTGCTGCTGAGGCTGGAACAGGCATTGGAGGAATCTCTGTAATGAAGGGTGAAAGCTTCAGCGAGCGGACCGCACGCGAACGTGCGCGGGTTCTGCTGGATCAGGGAACATTCCGCGAATTGCTGGATCCTTTCGCACGCTTGGAATCCCCTCACCTCCCGCTGCAAGGGATAGTTCCGCAAAGTGACGATGGCGTTGTCGTTGCGCGTGGCAGGATCAGAGGGAAAGAGGCGGTGGTGGCTTCAGTGGAAGGAGGCTTTCAGGGCGGATCCATCGGCGAAGTCGGCGGATCCAAGATTGCTGGCGCACTCGAAATGGCATTACGCGATTCGGCAAGAGGGCGGCCGATCATTGCTGTCTTGGTGTTAGACACTGCCGGTATCCGGCTGCAGGAAGCAAATCTAGGGATTTTGGTTCTTAGCGAAATTCACGCGGCAATCGTTGAACTGCGAAGGTATGTGCCGGTGGTGGGAGTCATCGCCGGAAAAATTGGATGTTTCGGCGGGATGGGAATTGCCGCCGCTCTTTGCAGTTTACTGATTGGCTCAGAAATAGGCCGCTTAGGACTGAACGGCCCCGAAGTTATCGAACAGGAAGCGGGAATCGCGGAGTTCGATTCAACAGACAGGCAACTGATTTGGAAGACCATGGGGTGCCGTCAAAGGATGCAAATCGGACAGATCGACTTGCTGGTCCCGGATTCTGAGACCGCCCTCGCTGAAACAATCGCCGAGCATTGCGAAAACGCAAGGGTTGAACCGTCCGCGGCACAAAGGCCGAGAACTCAGCAGATTGACTTGCAACAAAAAAAGATTAGCGATTACCCGCTTTTGGAGCGGATTCCAGAAAGAACGAATTTCTCTGCGCGCACCTCCGCGAATAGCCACGGACTGCGGTGGTTTCAGGCCCTCACAGCGAATTCAGCCGGCACACCTGGAACGGAGCCGGTGCTTGCCAGTGACGTTCAATGGGGCGGCGAAACAGTACGTGCCATTGCAGTTGTTCCTAATAGGGCTGCGCGCTTCCCTCGGGCTCGCGACGGACAAGTTGGGATAGAAGAAGGTTGGAAAATTGCCCGTTCCATTCGAGAGGCAATCATTGCTGACGAGGGACGAGAGAAACGCGCGCTCCTTGCGATTGTTGACGTTCCCGGTCAAGCGTTTGGCTTGAACGAAGAAATTCTTGGATTGCACCTCTCGCTGGCCTCGGCCGTGGACGCGTACGCTACAGCGCGGCGGGCAGGACACCCGACAGTTGCGTTGATTGTCGGCAAGGCCATCTCGGGAGCGTTCCTGGCTCACGGATTGCAATGCAGTCAAATTCTGGCGCTGGATGACGAAAGCGTCGAGGTCCATGTCATGTCGGAGACTTCTGTCGCGCGTGTCACCCGCCGCAGCCCCGAAGAAATAGCTTCGCTGGCGGACCTTGTGAGGGCGACCGCGCGCGACATTCGTTCCTTCGCCAGCCTTGGCGCTGTGGATCAATTGGTGAAGTGCGGCGGTTCGGATTCGCTAGACGCGCGATGCGTAGAGAGTGTGCGTGCAAAAATATTAGAGGCGATTGGTGAGATTCGGATGTTTGCTCGGGAGCCAAGAATGCGTCTCGATTCACCTGCCTCCCAAGAGTCCCGAAAGATGTCGCGCATTGTCCGCAAAGCGCTGGAGGCGGAATGGGACTGAGGGCGCATGATTTGCTCGGGATTGCCGAGCGCTCCGAATTGCTGTCGGCTAGGAAACCTGGTTGGGTTGCCAGCGTACTTCGTGAGTCTCGAACTGTGGTGGTGACACGTGGACCGGCGCCGAGAGGATTCCTGCGTGTCGGTATCCGAGGGCGAACGCGCGGGGAACGGCAAGCCGCCCTGTTGCGAGTGCAAGATGTGCAATCCTGCCAAACACCGGAATCGATCGCGGCAGAAAAAAAATGGAGCGCGCATCCAAGGATAAACCGCTTACCGGCCCTTCAGTCACTTGCGTTGGTCGCAGAATATGCGGAACAAGAACATCTCGATTGGGGACCTGTGGGAAGTGCCGGTTATGAACTCGCGACCGGGGTCCCTACGGTTTGCGCCAAAAGCGACCTTGACATCGTCATTCGATGTAATGTTCGCCTGAATCAAGCGCTCCTGAAAGAATTGCAGGGAGTGGCAAGCAGCGCACCAGCGCGCGTGGACGTGATTTTAGAAGGACCATTGGGAGGAGTTGCTCTCTCGGAATTCTTGTGTCATCCAGAACGCTGCTTGATCAAAACCAGTCTTGGGCCCCGCGTCGATGCTTTCCGTTGGTAGAGGTGCCCTTGCTGGTCGGATTCTTGTTTCCAGGACAGGGCTCACAATCACCTGCGATGTTCAGTAGGCTGCCTCAGGAACCTGCGGTCCGAGAGACCTTTGAGGAAGCGACGACGATACTAGGTTATGAGGTCTCGTGGCTTACAACTACCGAAGCTCAGCGGCGCTTTGAATACTCCCAACTAGCTTTATTGCTTGCTGGAGTTGCCAGCGCGCGATTGCTCTTTGCGCGCGGGTTAAAGCCAGATTTTCTTGCCGGACACTCTGCCGGTGCTTTCGCGGGCGCCACGATTGCAGGAGTAACATCGCTTGCTGAGGCGTTACGCCTCATTCAGTTTCGAGGTCGTGCGATGCAAGCTGCCTGCCCTTCCGGCTACGGGATGGCGGCCATCACAGGCTTGTCACAGAGCGTGTGTAACGAACTCATCGATGAGCTTCGCGCAGCAGGAGAATCCGTGTATGCCGCGAGCCTCAATGCGCCCGACCAAGTATCGATTTCCGGCTCGCAGGCTGGCCTGAATCGAGTTCTCTCGTTGGCCCAAAAGCGAGGAGCTCGAAAGGCCGTGCATCTCGACATAGCCGTTCCGTCTCATACGCCGCTCATGCACGGGGTAGCGGAGCAAATGAGCATAGAAATACGCAAACTCTCGCCGAGGAATGCGACGATTCCGTGCATGAGTAACCGCGCTGCGCGGTCGCTTGTGAACGGCACGGAAATCCTGCAGGACTTGGCCTATTCAGTGGAAGAGCCGGTTCGCTGGCACGACATCACTGGGGCCTTATACGAGGCCGGTGTGCGGTTTTTCGCAGAAATGCACCCAGGTGAGGTGCTGACAAGACTGGCTACTGCGGCGTTTCCGGAGGCGCGGTGCTTGAGTCTGGAGCGGGCCGGCCCGGATTCTGTCATTGCGGCGATTCGCTTGTAAGTAAAGCCGGAGCCAATCCTGGGATCGCCTTCTTAAGGGGAATTAATGTTGCGTTCAGGCGAAATGCGCAAGTCCCGAAGTACACTCGCTTATCTGACCGCAGACCACCACCCGTACATGGCAGGAGACCATGGAGGAAACGTGAATCCGATGCGTTTGTTTGTATTGGTCTTTCTAACCTTCTTGGGCTTCATTCCCCAGGATGCCGTTATTGTGAATCCAAAGATGGTAACAGTTGAGTTCGAAAATGACCGAGTTCGAATCCTCCGCGTGCACTTTGCTCCCTACGAACGCCTCGACATGCACTCACATCCCGCGCTGATCGTGGTGGCCGTTACCCCTAACTCGCGCCGCGCTTTCCAGCCGGATGGGAGTCACCAGGACTTGACCGGTAAAGCCGGGGATGTGGCTTGGCGAGAACCCTTGTCGCACGCGGTGGAGAACTTGGGCAAGGAGCCCATCGAAAATATCGAAATCGAATTTAAGAAAGCTACCTCTCCCGGAGTATCGGTGCCGCGCACGGACTTCTCGCGCATTCCTTCTGCACAGCCGGATGTTGTTCCGGTCGATCGGGAGGGGCATCATGCCGTCCTGTTCGAGAATCAATACGCTCGCGTTCTGGACGTGCGCATTCCACCAGGAGAGACCACTCAGTTCCATACCCACACGCACGACAACATTTCGATTCGGATAAGCGGCGGCCAGATTCAGACTCAATTCCAGGGCAAAGAATGGCAGCCATCTGCCGTAAAGCCCGGTGCAGTGGTCTTCTCTGAAGGTTCCAAAAATCCATACACCCACCGCATCGAGAACCTTGGAGCTTCCGTCTATCAAGTGGTTGACGTCGAACTGCTTCCGTAAGCTTGAATGGTTGAGCGCCCTTCCAACCAGGGGAAGTTCGAACATGTCAGAGGAGAACCAACATATTGATTCGCTTAGAGAATTCCCCGGTGGAGCGACGGCCTTTTTCTTTCCAACTGGTTGCATTACAGCAAAAAATTTGTCGGTAGCCAGAAGAGACTACTTCGATAGGCGGCTTAAATGAAATTAGGTTTTCTTCAGTTTGTTGGGGCAGCGGAGAGACTCGACTACAATACATGGAGCGCGCTAAGTCTGTCGTAGGCAGGACTCTGGCAGTCGAAAGGGAGGCGGCGGGGCTGGCTGGATGTGCAGCGAATCTGTTTTTCTTCTGAGATTGTGTCGTTTTTCAGCCGTCTCGCAACAGATTTCGGTGCTCCACAACTCCGTCGGAATCAAAATTGATTCATTCTGGTCGGCACTTTTTGCAAATTCCAGGTCCCACGAATGTTCCGGACCGTGTATTGCGGGCGATGAGTCGCCCGGTCATTGACCATCGCGGGCCGGAATTTGCCAAGTTAGCGGGAGACGTATTGGAAAACTTGCGCACCGTTTTCCAGACCAGCGGTCCAGTGGTCATCTATCCCGCTTCAGGGACGGGAGCCTGGGAAGCCGCCATCGTAAACACGCTTTCTCCGGGCGACCGTGTGCTGATGTTCGAGACGGGCCACTTCTCGCAACTCTGGCGCCAAGTCGCAGAAAGATTCGGCGTCCAGGTTGAGTACGTGCCAGGTACCTGGCGCAGAGGAGCTGATCCGGCGGAAGTAGAAGCGCGGCTGGGTTCGGACCCCCAACATACATTCAAGGCAGTTATGGTGGTCCACAATGAAACCTCCACGGGCGTCACCAGCCG
Source organism: Candidatus Acidiferrum sp. (assembly GCA_036496065.1). Classification (GTDB taxonomy): domain Bacteria; phylum Acidobacteriota; class Terriglobia; order Acidiferrales; family UBA7541; genus Acidiferrum. The sequence continues at coordinate 1,106 of DASXLU010000500.1, read as the reverse complement.
CATCTCTGAAATTCGGCGTGCTATGAATCTCGTTGGCCATCCGGCCTTGTTGATCGTTGACACGATTTCTTCCTTAGCTTGTGTGGACTATCGCCACGAGCAATGGGAAGTTGACGTCACTGTGGCCGGTTCGCAGAAGGGCCTGATGCTTCCCCCGGGCCTCAGTTTCAATGCTATTTCGGAAAAAGCGCTTTCCGCAAGCAAAACAGCAAAGCTGGCCCGATCTTATTGGGACTGGAAAGAGATGCTAGGGCCCAATCGCGCAGGCTTTTTCCCATTTACACCAGCCACGAATCTCATCTACGGGCTGCAAGAAGCACTTACTATGTTGCAAGAAGAGGGTCTGTCAAATGTGTTTCACCGGCATCATCGTCACGCCGAAGCGACGCGGGGCGCTGTGCGAGCCTGGGGACTGGAAATGGTTTGCGAAGACCCTCAAGAATATTCGAACTCGCTAACCGCCGCTTTTATGCCTGAAGGTCATGACGCAGATCGACTGCGAAACATCATTCTCGAGAACTTTGATTTGTCGCTCGGCGCGGGTCTCTCGAAACTGGCGGGGAAGGTATTGCGGATAGGGCACCTCGGCAGTTTCAATGACCTGATGCTGGCGGGAACATTGAGCGGAATCGAAATGGGTCTGCGTCTTGCTGGCATACCTCATAAAAGCGGCGGTGTTATGGCCGCTCTCGATAGCCTTGCCTGACCAGCCCGAGTTTTTAGTCCAAGGAGAATGAGAGGATTTTATATCACAGCCGTGGGCTGTGAAGATGGATTTGCTCCCCAGGGGCTACAGTCGCGGGGGCGGGCGGCCTGTAGCCGAGCGCGCTGTGCGGCACGTCAGCATGCGTATCGATATGCCATCGTGCGTCCTTCCGCTCGCCGTTTCTGGGGTAAACCTGAAGTAAACCTCGCTTGCCCCTCCGCTGGACATTGCCCAAAAACCACGGTTTTTATTGGGAATTTGGTGGACGAGAAGGGATTCGAACCCTCGGCCTCCTCGTTGCGAACGAGGCGCTCTCCCAGCTGAGCTACTCGCCCACGAGCAGCATTTCGAGTTTAACAAAGGAGTGGAGGGTTGCCAACCGGAGTGGGGATGCAGGCTG